>CBDUCW010000060.1:0-10531 GCA_965365745.1 uncultured Trueperaceae bacterium | reverse complement strand
CTGGAGGACGAGCTCGGCACGCTCGAGGTGGGCAAGATCGCCGACGTCGTGGTGGTCGACGGCGACCCGCGCGCCGACCTGCGGGCCCTCGAACGCGTAACCCGCGTCTACGTGGACGGCGTTCGTCGCGTATGACCCCGATCGCAGCTGCTCGCCCCGACCTCGGAGGTATCCCATGCCGTCCCCGTTGATCGCCCAACACGCCGCGCGACTGTCCGAGAAGGACGTCTCGTTCCGCACCGAAATGCTCGAGATCGCCTCGGGCCTCGACGACGTGATCGCCATGGGACGTGGGGACCCCGACTTCCATTCGCCGGCCCATGTCGTCGAGGCCGCCAAGCGTGCCATCGACGACAACCAGCATCACTACACCCACCCGGCCGGGCTGATGGAGCTGCGCGAGGCGATCGCCGAGAAGCTCCGCCGCGAGAACCATCTCGACTACACCGCCGAGGAGGTCGTGGTCACGTCGGGGGCGCAAGAAGCGCTCATGCTGCTGATGCTCGCGCTCATCGACCCGGGCGACGAGGTACTCCTCCCGTCGCCCCGGTTCACGTCGTACGACACGGCCGTCGAACTCTGCGGTGGGGTCGTCGTGCCGGTTCCGACGTACGAAAAGGACGACTTCGCCACGACGGCGTCGGAGATCGAGGCGCGCATCACGCCAAAGACCAAGATGATCGTCCTCGTGACGCCGAACAACCCCACCGGGGCCGTGACGCCGCCGTCCGAGGTGCGCGCGATCGCCGATCTCGCGAAGAAGCACGATCTCCTCGTGGTGTCCGACGAAATCTACGAGAAGCTCGTGTACGAGGGCAACGAGCACCTGTCGATCGCGACGCTTCCGGGCATGAAGGAACGCACGATCACGCTCAACGGATTCTCGAAGTCGTACGCGATGACGGGGTGGCGCGTGGGCTACCTCGCAGCGCCCGCCCCGTTCGTTCGGCTCCTCATCGAACCGAGGCACACGCTGTCGATCAACACCGCGACGCCCTCGCAATTCGCGGCGCTCGCAGCGCTGACGGGACCGCAAGAGCCCGTCGACGAGATGATCCGCGCCTACGACGAGCGCCGCAAGTTCATGATGCAGGCCCTCGACGGCATGGGGCTCTCGTACGGACATCCGGGCGGCGCGTTCTACATCTACGCGAACGTGTCGTCGACCGGCATGGGTTCGCCCGACTTCTGCCGGCGGTTGCTGCGCGAAGGCCGCGTGATGATCTTCCCCGGGACGCTGTTCGGAGACGAGCGCGAGGACCACATCCGCATCGGATACCTGCAACCGCTCGACCGGATCCGCGAAGCGACGGAGCGGATGGCGGCGGTGATTCGCGGCGTCGCCGCATGACGTACGACCCGAGTTCGGGCATCGTGGGCACGCCGCGCTCTTGCGGCGGTGCCCACGACGCCTTCGAACCGAGCGCCTGCGGGGGGCTTCATCGCCGAGCCCGCGCAGAGGTAGAACGCGTGACTCGACGACCGGCGCGCTAGGCTTCGGACGTGCCCGCCGCCCCCGAGATCCGGCCCCTCGTTTCGATCGACGAGTACAGCGCCGCCGAACAGCTCCAGCGTGAGGTCTGGGGATTCGTCGACGTCGAGGTCGTGCCCCTGCACGTGCTTCTGACCGCCGCGAAGAACGGCGGCGCGGCTCTCGGCGCCTTCGACGGCGACGCGCTCGTCGGCTTCGCGTTCGGCTTTCTGGGGCGGGACGAGCTCGGAGTCAAGCACTGCTCGCACATGCTTGGTGTGGCGCCCGGCGCGCGGCGACGCGGCATCGGCGAGGCGCTCAAGTGGGCGCAGCGTGAGCACGTGCTCGACGGCGGCGTGGAACGCATGACCTGGACCTACGACCCGTTGCTCGCGCCAAACGCCCGGCTCAACCTCCACCGTCTAGGCGCCGTGTGCCGCCGGTTTCGGCCCAACGTGTACGGCGAGCTCCGCGACGACTTGAACCGCGGTCTCCCCACCGACCGCTTCGAGGTGGATTGGTGGCTGGAGTCACCGAGCGTGACATCGCGGGCCGACGGCGCGCCGCTACCAGCGGCCGTGACCGACGCGGACGTCGCGACCCTCCCGACCGTCCTCGACTCCGAGGACGCCGGGGGCGTTCGCGCGCCGGTGCTTCCACCGAGCGGACGCGAGTCCCAGGACGCACCGAAGGTTCGGGCCGAAATCCCCGCCGACCTCTCGGCCGTCAAGCGCCACGATCCGACCCTCGCACGGGCGTGGGTCGAGGCGTCACGTGGCGTGTTCCCCGCGCTGTTCGCGCGGGGCTACGCCGCGACCGATCTGTTGCGCACGAGCGGTCGGGCCTTCTACGTGCTCGAGCGTGCAGCGCCTGCATGACCGCGGCGCTGCCCGGTTGACCCGAGGCCGACGGCTCGCCCTGCGCTAGACGCGCCCGAAGACCAGCGTCCCGTTCTGCCCGCCGAACGCGAACGAGTTCGACAGCGCGACCTTCGGCTTCGTCTCGCGCGGCTCGTTGGCCACGAACTCGAGGTCGAGCTCGGGGTCGGGGTCGTGCAGGTTGATCGTCGGCGGCAGCACGCCCGAGGTGAGCGCCTGGATCGTGGCGATCGCCTCGACGGCCCCGGCGGCTCCGAGCAGATGCCCGGTCATCGACTTCGTGGCCGTGATCGGAATCGTCGTGTCGGGTCCGAAGACCCGCTTGAACGCAAGCACCTCGGAGCGGTCGCCGACGGGCGTGCTCGTCGCGTGCGCGTTGATGTGGTCGACCGATTCGGCGGCGATCCCGGCGTCGCGCAGGGCGGCCTCCATGGACAGCGCCGCACCCGTGCCCTCGGGGTGGGTCGCCACCATGTCGTAGGCGTCGGCGCTGCGGCCGAAACCGAGCACCTCGGCGTGGATGCGCGCACCGCGCGCCGACGCGTGCTCGTAGCTCTCGAGGATCACGGCCCCGGCGCCCTCGCCGAGCACGAAGCCGTCGCGGCTCGCCGTGAACGGGCGGCTGGCGCCCTCCGGATCGTCGTTGCGGGTGCTCAGCGCCTTCATCACCGAGAAGCCGCCCAAGGCCATCGGCGTGATGATCGATTCCGCCCCGCCCGCCACCACGACGTCGGCCTCGCCGGCCTGGATCATGCGCACGGCGCTTCCGATGGCGTCGGCTCCGCTGGTGCAGGCGGTCACCGTGGTGCTGCTCGGTCCCTGGAAGCCGTGCCGAATGGCGATCTGCGCCGAGCCCATGTTGGCGATCATCATGGGGATGAAGAACGGACTCATGCGCATGGGGCTGCGTTTCTCCGCGACGCGGGCCTGTTCCTCGAAGGTCTCCATGCCCCCGATCCCCGTGCCGATCAGCGTGCCGACGCGCGTGCGATCGACGGTCTCGAGGTCGAGGCCGCTGTCTTCGAGCGCGAGGTCGCCGGCGACGACCGCGTACTGGGCGTAGCGGTCCATCCGCTTCGCTTCCTTGCGGTCGAGCCACGCGGAGACGTCGACGTCGGTGTGCCCGGCGAAGTGGGTCGGGAAGTCCGAGACGTCGAAGCGGTCGATCGTGCGGACCCCGCTGCGCCCGGCGAGCTGCCCCTCGTGGAAGGCGTCGGCGCCCACGCCGATGGGCGTGACCGGGCCGATGCCGGTGACGACGACGCGAGTCATCGTGAGCGAGGGCCCGAACGGGTCGGGCGGCGGGTTGCGCTGCCAAATGGGTTCGAGATGACGTTCATCCCTCCGACAGTAGCAAGCAGCACGCCGTCGTCGCGTTGCAGGAGGTTCGGGATCACGCCGCTCGATCGGCTCCGGGGCTTCGAGCGAACCGCTCGAAGGCGGCGACTTCCTGGAAGCCGAGCTTGGTGAGGATCGGTGCCGACGTGCGCCGATTCGCTTGGATGATGATCGCCTCGGCACCCTCCCGAACGGCGTCGCGGAGGCGCGCCTCCACCAGCGCCGTGTACGCGCCGCGGCCGCGGTACGCGGGCAGCGTCGCCGCGCCGCCGAACAGGGCGATCGAGGTGCCGGGAACGAACATGAGGTCCGCCTGCGCGACGGCCGTGCCGTCGGAATCGAACGCCAGGTACGAGGACCGACGGAGTGCCGGCGGCACGTTCGCCCAAAACGTCTTCAGGAGCCCGAGGACATCGGGCGGCATGCCGAAGCCTTCTCGGAGCACGTGGGCGTTGGCCACGATCTCCGCCAGCGTGACGCGCCGCACCGCGAGGTCCGTCCGTGCCCGGATCGGGGCCGTGAGGTCGAGGAGCGCCATCCCCGCGATTTCCTCGATGCTCTCGAAGCCGGCGCGCACGAGCCGTGCGGCCAGGTCGTCGGGCGTGCTGGTCGGACCCACGAACCAGCTGAACGACTTCCCGGCGCCGTTGAAGCGATCGATCGCCGCCGCGATGCTCGCGTCGGCCTGCTCGGCTGCGAGGTCGTCGCTGACGACCCGGTTGAAGAAGGCGTGGTCCGATTCGGTGCTGAAGCCGACCACGCCGGGGGCCGCGAAGGGTCGAGCGACGGCTCCGACCTCGCGGTGCACGACGAACATCGCTTCCATGGCCTGCACGAGCCGAGCCCGGGATGGGGGGAGCATGGAGCACTCTAGTCGACGGATGTGTCGGGTGTCCGCACCCAGCGGCGAAACGACGCGATCTCTTCGAAGCCGAGCTTCGCGGCGATTGGGGCCGACGTGGCGCGGTTCGCCTGGATGATGACGGCCTCGGCCCCGGCGCGCTCGGCGTCCGCGAGCCGGGCTGCCACCAGGGCCGTGTACGCGCCGCGCCCGCGGTGTTCGGGGAGGGTGGCCGCGCCGCCGAGCAGAGCGACCGACGTGCCCGGCACGAACACGAGGTCGGCGTAGGCGACGGCGGTTCCGTCGCGGTCGAAGGCGAGGTACGACGACGTCCGGAAGGACGGCGGAACGTTGAGCCAGTACGTCTTCAACAGGTCCAGGATGCCGGCCGGCATGCCGAAGCCGTCCCGCACGACGTGCGCGTGGGCCACCATCTGTTCCGCGGTCACGGCACGAACGACGAGATCGCCGCCCCGGGTCGAGGGCGGGGTCAGGTCGACCCTCGCCATCCCCGCGATCGCCTCGTCCGCCACGAAACCGGCGCGCTCGAGGCGTTCGGCCAGGTCCTCGGGGGTGCTTGTCGGGCCTACGATCCAGCTCACGGCCTTCCCCATCCCATGGAAGTGGCGGATCGCTGCGTCGATCGCCTCGTCGGCCGCCGCGGCGGTGAGCCCGTCGGCCACCACGGTGTTGAAGTAGGCCCAGGTCGTATCGGTGCTGTAGCCGCGCACGCCCGGGGCGTCGTAGGGGCGAGCGAAGCTCGGAACCGCGCGGAACTCGACGAACATGTCGACCAGCGCCTGGATCAACGCGTCGTTCGTGGGCGATCCCATGGATCACTGTACGAGGTCCGGCCTGCCCCGGAGGACGGCAGGCGCCCGCGAGTGCGATACTCGCCGGCATGCTGATGTTCCTCGCCCGACGGCTGCTGCTCACGGTCCCTACGCTGTTCGGCGTCGCGTTGATCGTGTTCGCGCTCATGCGCGCGGTGCCGGGCGACGTCGTGACGGGCCTGGTCGGGCTCGAGGGCAACGTGTCGGCCGAACGGCTCGTGGAGCTGCGGCGGATGTTCGGGCTCGACCTGCCGTTCCACGTGCAGTTCGGCGAGTGGTTCACGGCGGCGGTGCAGGGCGACCTGGGCAGCTCGCTGCGCACCGGACGCAGCGTGACGGGCGACCTGCTGCTTCGCTTCCCCGTGACGCTCGAGCTGACCCTCCTGAGCCTTGCGATCGCGCTCGCGATCGCGGTTCCGCTCGGCGTGATCGCGGCCCTCAACCGGGGGCGCTGGCCCGACTGGACCGCCTCGCTGTTCGCCCTGCTCGGCCTGTCGATCCCCGGGTTCTTCCTCGGCATCCTGCTGATCCTGCTCTTCTCGCTGCGCCTCGACTGGCTCCCGCCCGCCGGCTACGTGCCGTTCGTCGAGGATCCGATCGGCAACCTCGAGCGGATGATCCTGCCGGCGCTGTCGCTCGGCTTGATCCTGGCCGCCGCCACCACGCGCATCGTCCGCTCGACGCTGCTCGAAGTGCTGCAGCTCGACTACGTACGCACGGCCCGCGCCAAGGGGCTCGCGAAGCGGACGGTGACGCTGCGCCATGCGCTGCGCACGGCGTTGATCCCCGTGGTCACGGTCGTGGGGCTGCAGTTCGGAGCGCTGCTGGGCGGGGCGGTGATCATCGAGCAGGTGTTCAGCCTTCCGGGCGTCGGCCGCTTCGCGCTCGAGGGGATCAACCTGCGCGACTACCCGGTCGTGCAGGGCGCCGTCCTGCTGATCGCCGCGGCCTTCGTGCTCGTCAACCTCCTGGTCGACGTGGTCTACGCGCTGATCGACCCGCGGGTGCGCTATGGCTGAGGCGCGCGGCGGCGCGGCGGGCGGGCGCGGGGCGGCCGGCGGGGTCGGCTCGGTCGCGGGCGCGCGGCGCGGGCGCACGTCCGAGGTGGTGCGGAGCGTGCTCGGCGGCATCGGGGGGCTCGGCCTGGCGCTCGTGCTGCTGGCGGTGATCGCGGCCGTGTTCGCCCCGTGGGTGGCGCCGATCGATCCGCTCGAGCTCAACCCACCGGCGCGCCTCCAGGGCCCGTCGGCCGAGCACTGGCTGGGCACCGACCAGTACGGGCGCGACACCTTCGCCCGTATCGTGTGGGGCGGACGCAGCTCGCTGTCGGTCGCCGGCGCGGCCACCCTCTTCGCGCTGCTTGTCGGCGGCTCGATGGGGGTGCTCGCGGGGTACTACCGGGGCTGGGTCGACGCGGTCGTGATGCGCCTCACCGACGTGCTGCTGAGCTTCCCGGCGATCCTGCTCGCGATCGCCCTGCTCGCCTTCTTCGGCGGCGGCTTCGTGAACCTCGTGCTCGCCATCGGCATCGTCTACGTCGGCCCCTTCGCGCGGGTGGCACGCGGCGCGGTGCTCACCGTGCGCGAGGAGCTATTCGTCGAGGCGAGCCGAGCCCTGGGGAGCCGGGACGGACGGGTGTTGATCACGGCCGTGATCCCGGCGGCGGCCGCCCCGATCATCGTCGAGGTGACGTTGCGCCTCGCCTACGCGATCCTGGCCGAGGCGTCGCTGTCGTTCCTGGGGCTCGGCAGCCAGCCGCCCACGCCGAGCTGGGGGTTGATGATCGCCGAGGGCCGCCGATTCCTGTCGCTCAGCCCGTGGGCGACGGTCGCGCCGGGGCTGGCGATCATGCTGCTGGTGCTCGGGTTCAACCTGTTCGGAGACGGGCTGCGGGACGCGCTCGACCCGCGGTCGTCGTAGCACCGCACGGGGGCGCGCGTCGCCCGCTTCGGAGGGGTCCGTCGCGACGGGGAGCGTGCCCAAGCGCCCAATCCGGCACGGACTCGCGCGACGGGGTGCCCTCATCGGCGCGCCCCTCTTACCTTCGGGGGTCGGCGCGACGTATGGTTGGCGACGTCCCTCGCCGCTCTCTCGTGTCCGTTTCGGCGCGGTCCCTCGCGCCGGTCGCTTCCGCTCCCCCCACGACGCTCCCCTGGAGGTCCCTCATGATCCGACGCTTCCTCGTTGCAGCCGCCCTCGCGGCCCTGCTCTTCGCTCCCGCCGCGTTCGCCCAGCAGTACGGCGGCACGCTCCGCGCGGGCATGCAGACCGACCCGGTCGGCCTCGATCCGCACATCACCGGGGCCACCGCCACCCGCAACATGCTCGAGAACGTCTACGACACGCTGGTCATGTTCGACAGCAGCCTGCAGGTCGTGCCGGCGCTCGCCGAGTCGTGGACCGTGAGCGACGACGGCTTGGTGTGGACCTTCGTCCTGCGCGACGGCGTGACCTTCCACAACGGTGAGCCGCTCGAAGCCTCCGACGTGGTCTTCTCGATCCAGCGCATCAAGGATCCCGACGTGGCCTCGCCGCGCGCCGGCGACTTCGGCGTGGTCGAGTCGATCGAGGCGAACGCCGACGGGAACGTCGTCATGACGCTGTCGGAGCCCTTTGCGCCGCTTCTCTCGAAGCTGGCCCAGAGCATGAACGTGATCGTCTCCGAGGACGTCGTCGCCGCGAACGGCGACCTCCAGGAGGTCGTGATCGGGACCGGTCCGTTCGCCTTCGTCGAGTACCTGCCGCAGACGCGGCTCGTGCTCGAGCGCTTCGACGACCACTGGGCGACCGACGCCGACGGCAACGCGCTGCCCTACCTCGACGGCATCGAGTTCGTGTTCTTCCCCGATGCCACGGCCCGCACGACCGCCATCCAGACCGGCGACGTCGACTGGATCGAGTACGTGCCCGCGGCCGACGTCGACGTGCTCCGCGCCGACGCGGACGTCGAAGTCGTCGGCGGTCTCTCGGCGAACTTCCGCAGCATCTACCTGAACGTCGAGCGCGCGCCCTTCGACGACGTGAACGTGCGCCGGGCCGTCAGCTACGCCGTCGACGAGCAAGCCGTGGTCGATCTCGCGCTGTTCGGCACGGGCGGCGTTCCCGCCACCGGCACCTCCGTGCCGCCGAGCAACTTCTACGGCGTCGACAACAGCCCCTACGCCGGCCGCGACGTCGAAGCGGCGCGCGCCGCGCTGGCCGCGTCGGGCTACCCCGACGGTGTCGAGTTCGACCTGTACGTGACCAGCACGTACGACTTCCTGCGCACGCCCGCCGAAGTGATCCAGTCGAACCTCGCCGAGATCGGCATCACCGCCAACATCGTGGCCGAGGACTGGAGCATCTACCTGCCGAAGGCCCTCGAGGGCGACTTCCAGGCCACCATCCTGGGCGAATCGGGGCAGAGCGATCCCGACGACTTCCTGTTCTCCGTGTTCAGCACCGGCGAGGGCGGCAACCTCGGCAACTTCAGCGACGCCGAAGTCGACGCGCTGCTCGAGCAGGGCCGCCAAGTGGCCGACGCCGACGAGCGCCGCGCGATCTACGCCGAAGCGCAGCAGCGGATCTTCGATCTCGCGCCGCACGTGTTCCTGTTCCACTCGTCGCAGTTCGAGGCGCTCCGCCCCGAAGTGCAGGGCTTCGAGCACTTCCCCAACACCAGCTACCTCGGCCTGCGGACGGTGTGGCTGGACCGCTAGGTCCCCCACGCCGACCCGGCCACCGCGGCCACGACGAAACCGTCGTGGCCGCGGTCGTTTCGTGGGGGCCGGCGTCGCCGGCGTGTCCCCCGTGCGGCGGATCCGCCGTCACCCGCGGGGCACCCTAGGCCGAAACGCGGCATCGCGCTCTTCGGCGTGCGCAGGCATCCCCGCCCGGGCGCGCCCGGTCAGCCCCGCTTCCGCTCCCGGATCCAAGCCCGCATCGCCTCGGGGCCCATGACCGCGCGCTTGCCGATGTCGCCGGGGTCCACGCCTTCGAGTTCGGGGGGCAGGTGGTCGATCAACAGGTCGAGGTCGCTCGAATCCCCGATTTCGTCGTCGATCACCGCGGCCATGGCTTCGTCGTGCGGCACGCCGCGCGAGCGCGCCGCGGCCACGAGCCCCTTGAGCAGGGTTTCCCAGGTGGTCATCGGCCCCTGCTCGATCGACGCCGACTCGGCGAAGGAATCGATGAAGGCGAAGGGCACGGTCGTGTAGGGCACGTCCTCGGCGAGCACCGCGAAGATCCAGTCGGTGTCGAAGGAGAAGTCGTAGACCGAGGGGTTGGCCACGATCGCCTCGAGCACGTCGCGGCCGTAGAGCTTGAACGCCGCTTGCGTGTCCTTGATGCCGCGCGTCAGGAAGATCTCCCGCCCGACCATGCGTTGCATGTGGCGGAGCGCCGTGATGCCGATGCCCCAGCGCGCCTCCTGCTTCACGAGCACCGCGTCGGGGTGCTTGCGGTTGCCGAGCACGACGTCGACGCCGCCGTTCGCAAAGGGCTCGAGCAGCAGCCCGAGCTGGCCGAGGTGCACCGAGTTGTCGGCGTCGGTGTAGACCACGGCGTCGACGCCGTCGGCCAGCGCCCGCTCGCACCCGTGGAGGATGGCGCCGCCCTTGCGCGAGTCGTCCGCCGAGGCGAGGTTGGCCAGCGCGCCGCCGTCGGCGGGGAGCGCGTCGGCGAGGGCGAGCACCTCGACGCGGTCGCCCAGCGGATGATCGGCCGCGATCGTGCGCGCGAGCGCCCCGCTGCCGTCCGGGCAGCCGTCGTCGACGGCGTAGAGCCGCCACGACACCGGCGCGCCCTCGGTCGCCCAGGCGAGCTGGTCGAGCTTGACGCGCAGCGCGTCCTCGCCGTTGGGGTTGTCGGCGCTCTTGGGCCGGAGGCGGTTCGTCTCGCCCCACATCGCGAAGACCACGCCGAGCTCGACGGCGTCGTCGATGCGCGCCATGGCCCGACGCGCGGCGACGAGCTTGGCGGCGACCTTGAACTGCAGCGGCGCCGAAGGTGCGCGCGCAGCGCCGGCGATCGCCTCGGGCGTCGCCTCGGGGTGGGCGAGCAGCGCCTCGGCGAGCTCGCGGAGCGCGGCCTGGTCGGCGGGCTCGGTCAGGTCGAAGCGGGGCGCCGCGTGGGCGACGAGATCGGCGAGTGCAGTCATGGATCACCTCGGGACGACGGCAGCGCGCCCGGC
>CBDUCW010000059.1:0-10537 GCA_965365745.1 uncultured Trueperaceae bacterium | reverse complement strand
CGCGCGCTCCCCCGCGCTCGCCCGGTACGCTTCGGCCATGCCCGACGAGACGGACGTGCGCCCCCCTCCGCCCGCCCCCGGCGACGGTCCCTGGCGGATCGCCCCGACGGCGGACGGCAGCGCCACGCTCGCCCACGCCGAGGCCGGCGAGACGTACCACTCCCACCACGGGGCGCGGACGGAGGCCCGCCACGTGTTCCTCGAGCTGTCGGGCATTCGCGACCGCATCGAGGCGGGCGCATCGGTGGCCGTGCTCGAGATCGGCTTCGGGACGGGCCTCAACTTCCTCGTCACCGCCGACGCCGTTCGGGCCGCCCGCACCCGCAATTCGATCGAGGGGGGCGACGACGGCCCGCGCCTCGTCTACCGCGCCGTCGACCGCCGGCTCCCCCCGGCCCCCCTGCTCGAGCGGCTCGACTACGCCGGCCACCTCGCCGCACCGGAGCTCGCGCACGGACTCGTCGCCGCCCGCGCGGCGTTGCCGCCGGAGGCCGACGCCCTGGGCTTCGCGGCCGACGGCGTCGACCTCGACGCGGCGCTCGGCGACGCCGTGCACTGGGACCCGGGCATCGCCGGCGTCGACGCGGTCTATCTCGACGCCTTCAGCCCCGACACACAGCCGGAGCTGTGGACGGCCGAGGTGCTGCGGCGGTGGACGGCGGCGCTGCGGCCGGGCGGCCGCCTCTGCACCTACAGCGTCAAGGGGGCGGTGCGGCGCCGCTTGGCTGCGCTCGGGCTCGACGTGCAGAAGCGCCCCGGTCCGCCGGGCGGCAAACGCGAGGCGCTCGTCGCCACGGCGCCGGACGGTTGGGACGGGCCGCGGCCCTAGGCCCAGGGAACCAGCGACGCCCACCAGGGGATGCCGAACGCGATCAGCGCCGCCGACAGCACGTAGCCGATGCTGGCGCGGACGTACTTGCGCCGGTCGCCCTCGGCGCGCTTGCTGAGCGAGTAGCCCAGCTGGCCGGCGACGAACGCGAGGATCATGAGCGAGATGTGCTCGACGGCGAAGAAGCGCACCGAATCGACGCCCATGGCCGCTCCGGGGTCGTTGAGCAGGGTCTGCAGGTACGGGCTCACGACGTAGATCCCGAGGCCGAGGACGACCTGCAGGCCCAGCGCCGCCGTGAACACGAGCCCCCAGGTCTGCACGGCGCGCGACCAGGTCGAGCGGGCGAAGGTTCCGATCAGGCTGAGCACCAGCGCGCCGACGCCGGCGACGACGACGACCCAGCGCAGCAGGTTGTGGAGTCCAACGAAGAATTCGTACATAGCGCCCAGAGCATACCGGCCGCGCGGGGTCCTGGACGCCGGGACCGAGGGCAGCGACGGGGCTGCCGGGGCGGTGGGGGCCGCGCGGGATCGCGTACGCCGGGACCAAGAGCTCGGGCCGGGACAGCCGCGGGCGTCGAGGGCCGCGCGAGCCGCTGCCGCCGTCGGCCCTCGTATACTTGCGCCCCGTGATCGAACTCCGCATGTCCGGCCCGCGCGAACGCGGCCCACGCGCCGCGGCGGGAGCTCCTGACGCCGCCCAGGGGTCGGGCCGGCGCGCCGCAGCGGTCGGCAGCGATCGCGTCGACGCGTCGGGTGAGCCGGGCACGGCCGAGGCGACCGACATTGCGACCGACGTTGCGACCGACGTTGCGATCGTCGGCGCGGGGATCGCCGGACTCTCGCTCGCCGACGCGCTCGCGCGACGGGGGCGGACGGTGCGCGTCCTCGAGGCGGGACGGATCGGCGCCCAGGGGGCATCGGCGCTGCCGCTCGCGCTCCTCAACCCGCACCGCGGGCGCTCGGGGCGCGCCCACCCCGACGACCTCGCGGGCCTCGCTGCGTTCTGGCGGCGCGACGCGCGGCTGCGGGCCGACGGCTTCGATCCCGGCGCCGAGCGGAGCGGGGTGCTGCGCGTCGCCGCGTCCGCGGCGCAGGCCGACCGGTGGCGGGCCCTGGCCGCATCGGTGGACACGGCCTCTTGGCTCGAACCGCCGGCCGTGCCGGCCGGCGTTCGCGCCCCGCACGGAGCGCTGCTCGTTCCGGACGGCGGCTGGGTCGACCCTCCGCGGCTCCTCGCGGCGCTGGCGCGCTCGGCGGCGGCCCGCGGGGCCGACCTCGTGGAAGGCGCACGCGTCGTCGGAGTGGGCCGCGTCGACGCCGCCGATCCGACCGACGGTTTCCGGGGCGACGGGATGACCCGCTTGGCGCGCGCGGTCGTGCTGTGCGTGGGGGCCGACGCCGACGCCGGGCTTCCGATCCCCGACCTGACGCGGCTCGAGGGCGACGTGATCACGCTGGCGCCGGCCGAGCCCCTCCCCCATCCGATCGCCGGCGGCGTGTACGGCGGCACCCGGTCCGACCCCACCGGCAGCGGCGCGCCGGTGGCGGCCGTGGGCGGAAACCACCGCACCCCGGCGACCGCGACGGGTGCCCGCGACGACGCCGAGCACCGGGCGACGGCCCGCGCGCTGCGCGACCGCTTCGCGCGCTCCGTCCCCGGCCTCGCGGACGCCGAGGTCGTGGCGCACTGGCGCGGGGTTCGCGCGAAGCGTCCGGGCCACCGTCCGTGGACCGTGGAGCGCGCACCGGACGTGTGGTTCCTCGGCGCCTTCGCGGGCCGCGGATTCCTCTGCGCCGCCGCCGAGGCCGAGCGCCTCGTGGAGCGGCTCGACGCGCGCCTCGACCGGGGCGCGGACCCCGCCGCCCCCTGATCCATTCGTCTCGAAGCACGACTGCGCGCCGGGCGCGGTCGCTCAGGGCGCCTCGGCTTCGGCTCGCCGTGCGGCATCGGCCGGCGAGCCCGACTCGGTCGCCGCGAATCCATGGCACGCGAGCACCGGCATCGCCGGGTACTTGGGCAGCGCCTCGTTCCGGCAGCGAAGGAACGCGCTCCCGTTGGCGCTGGCGATCACGTCCCCCCAGGAGCACAGCCCGCAGATCCCGCCCCGCGCCGCCCGACGCGGCGCAGCACGCGCTTCATCCCGCGAGAAGTCGGCTGCGTCCGTCACGAGCGGAGTTCAGGCAGGCGTCCGGTGCGCGAACAGATCGTCGGCCAGGTCGGTCAGCATCTGGCGGGTGAACACGCGCGGCCCCTCGGCCAGCCCTTCGCCGGTCTTGGCCAGCTTGAGCTTGCGGTAGGCGTGCGAGTCGAAGGGGTGCAGCACGACCTCTTTGAACACCGCGTGCCGCGGGCTCGCGTTGACCATCAGCACCGGCTGGCCGTCGGGCTCCGACAGCGACGCCGACATCACCGTCGTCGGCAGGTCGTAGGGGCGCTCCATCCGGTAGATGTAGTCGGGAAAGTCCGCTTCCTTCTCGAAGATGACGTCGTCGCGGTCGGCCGCGTACGCACGCATCCAGTCGAGCAGGTCGCGCCAGGCTTCGTAGAACGCCGCATCCGTCTCGTTCATGCGCCGAGTGTAGCGCAGGGCATCGGCCCCACCCCTCAGTAGCGGATCCGCAGTTCCCGCAGGTAGCGGAACACGTTCTTCGGTTCGTACCGGAACTCCTGCTCGGCCAGCTCGAGCTTCGGGAGCCGGATCAGCAGGCGCGACACCGCACGGCTCAACTCCAGGCGCGCGAGCGGCGCTCCGATGCAGTAGTGGATGCCCCGGCCGAAGGCCATGTGCGGGTTCGGATCGCGCGAGGGATCGAAGCGCGTCGGATCGTCGAACACGGCCTCGTCGTGGTTCGCGCTGGCGTAGTAGAGGCACAGCTGCGTGCCCTTCGGCCAGGCGTGAACGGTGCCGTCGTCGGCCTCGAACTCGAGGTCCTCGAGCACGAATCGCTCGAAGAACTGCAGCGGCGTGTCGAAGCGCATCATCTCTTCCACGGCGGTCGCGGCGCGCTCGGGATCGGCCGCGACCCAGGCGCGGGCCTCGGGGCGCTCGAGCAGCGCCTTCATGCCGTTGCCCAGGACGTTCACGACCGCTTCGTGCCCGGCGTTCAGGAACAGGATGCCGTTGGCGACGATCTCGGATTCCGAGAAGCGCTCCGGATCCTCGTCGTGGGTCGCGACCATGCGCGTGATCAGGTCGTCCTGGGGGTCGGCCCGCTTGGCCTCGATCAAGGTGCGCAGGTAGGCGCGGAACTCGTCGGCGGCACGCACCGCGGCCGCCTCCATCGCCGGCGTCCGCTCCGGCTCGAACATGCCGATGATCGCCTTCGACCACGGGAGCAGCCGATGCCGATCGGACTCGGGCACGCCGAGCAGGTCGGCGATGACCGTCACCGGCAGCGACTCGGCGAAGTCGGGGATCAGATCGGCCTCGCGCAGGCCGTCGTCGCCCGGCGGGTGCTCCTCGAGGCCGTCGATCAGGCGCTCGACGAGCGCCTCGATCTTCGTGCCGAGCGCCCGCACGTGCTTGGGGGTGAACACGTCGTGGACCACGCCGCGCACGCGGGTGTGGTCGGGCGGTTCGAGTTCGAGGATCGAGCCGGCCTGGATCGCGTCGAAGGGCTCGTGATCGGGGTCGGGCTCGGGCAGATCGCTTGACGGCGTCACATGGTGGATCACGCGCCCCAGCCGCTTGTCGCGCAGCAGCCGGTCGACGTCCCGGTAGCGCGTGACGACCCACTTGTCCCACGGCGCGTAGCGGAAGACGGGCGCCTCGCGACGCAGCCGGGCGTACGCCGGGTAGGGATCGGCCAGGAACGCGGGATCGGTGGGGCGGAAGATCTCGGCTCCGCGGACGGCGACGTCGGACGCTTCGGGCATGGGCGCACTCTACCGCCGGTCAACTCGCTGCCGGAGAGGCGCGACCTCGGCGCGTGCAGGCGCAGGGACTCCCGGCTGGGCCCATGCGCGGCGTGCCTTCGCCCTCGCGTGCCGAGGTCCCTCCATGGCGGGCTCCTGCGACCGACGATCCGCTCGAGCGAGCCCCGACGAGCGGACCGCGGCGAGGACCCAGCGATTGCGCCGCGGTGGCGCTGCGGTGGCGCCGCGATTGCGCTGCGATGGCGCAGCGATGGCGCGACGCCCCGCTACGCAGAAGGCTTGGCCGTGGTGGGAAGGCGCCACGACGCGACCGCCGCCAGCAGCGAGGCCACGACGAGGCCGACGAACAGCCCGCGAAATGCGGCGTCCCCGGGCGACGCCCCGAGCACGGCCGCCATCACGGCCGTTCCGGTGATGCTCCCCAGGTAGCGCATGGTCGAGAACAGCCCCGCCGCCTGCCCGGCGAGGCCGCGACCGGCGACCTGGAGGGCGGCCGCCTGCACCGGCGCCGACGCGAGGCCGATGCCCGTGCCAATCACCACCAGGGGGAGCACCAGGAGCGGCCACCCCCACGCGGGATCGATCCACGCGAACGGAACGATGCCCACCGCGGCGATCAGCGCCCCGGTGACCGCCGGTCTCCGTCGACCGCGTCGATCGGACCACTCGCCCCCGATGGGGCCGAAGATCATCATCAGGACCGACATCCCCGCGAGCGCCAAGCCGATGTCGCGCGCATTCCATCCGCCCCGTTGCGCGAGGAAGATCGGCACCGCGAGAAACACGGTGTACATCGCGAGGTTGCTGAACGCGACGGACAACCCCGAGGCCAGGAAGCCGGGCCGTCGGAAGAGGGCGAAATCGAGGACCGGGGCGGGATTGCGGGTCACGTGGATCCGGAGCGCGGCGCCGCACACGACGGCGACGACGCCGGCGATCACGGGCACGCTCCACGGCACCCCGGGAACGCGCCAGATCGTGCCGGCCAGCGTCGCCGTCACGAGCGTCGTCAGGACGAGCCCGGCCCCGAGGACGTCGAAGCGCGGCGCGTCGTCGCCGCCTTCGCGTCGGGGCAGACGGAAGGTCCAGAACAGACCGGGGACCAGGACGATCAGGTTCACGGCGAAGATCCAGCGCCAACTCAGGGCGGCCGTCACGACGCCCCCGATCGGCGGACCGAACGCCGCAGCCACTCCGACGCCGACGCCGATGAGGCCGAGCGCCCGCCCCTGGCGCTGCGTCGGGAGCCACGCGCGCACCATGGCCGTTCCGTTCGGAATGGCGCTGGCGCCGGTGATCGCTGGAAGGTGCGGGCGATCACGAGCACTTCGACCGACGGCGCGAAGGCCGCGACGAGCGTCGCGATGGCGAAGCCGAACAGACCGAGCTGCATCATCCGCGGCCGACCGAAGCGATCGCCCAGGCTTCCGCCCAGGGGTTGGACGGCCGCCATGGCCACGAGGTACGAGACGATGACCCAGCTGCCCCAGGTGAGCGACGCGCCCAGGTCCTCGAGCATCGACGGGAGGGCGACGACGATCATCGTCGAGTTGAGCGGCGCCAACAGGCTGGCGGCCGTCGCCGCCGGCACCACGTAGCGCATCGCAGACGGCTCCGAACTCACAGATCTTCGACGATGCGCACCAAACCGCGGTCCCCGTCGACCTCGAGCAGCTGACCATCCTGCACGAGCTGCGTCGCCCCAGCCACCGCCACGACGGCCGGCAGCTTGAACTCGCGCGCGACGACGGCCGCGTGGCTCAGGACGCCGCCGGTCTCGGTCACGAGCGCGGCCGCCGCACCGAACAACGGCATCCACGGCTGCGAGGTCGTGGGCGCGACGAGCACCTCACCGGCCTGGAGCAGCTCGGCGTCCGCGAGCGAGCGGATCACCCGCGCTCGCCCCCGCGCGATCCCGGGAGACCCGGCCTCGCCTGTGATGAGGCCGTCGCGCGCCACGCGGCGCTTGAGGGCATCCAGGCTCGGCTTCGGCTTCCTCGTGTTCGGCCGCGGGCCGAGGGTCTCCGGAACGGGCGTCGATGCGTAGCGCTCCATCTCGGCCTTGCGCTCCTCGACGAGGGTGTGCAGGTCGCCCATGGGGCGCTGGACGAAGGCCGCGCGCGACTCCTCCGGCGTCACGTGGATCACGTCCCCGGGGGCGTCGATCGAGCCTGCCGCGGCCAGTCGCCGACCCACTTCGACGTACACGGCGCGGACGGCCGCCGTCCACGAGAAGTCGATCAGGTAGTTGTGGTCCTCGCGCAGCCGTGTGGCGGTACGCGCCGTGGACAACCGTCGCTCGAATTCGATCCGCACCGGCTCCGGATACACGGTCAACGCCGCCCGCGCCTCTTCGGTGGCCGCATCGCGGCGGAGCAGGATCTCGGCATGGTCGCGCGCGGGATCGGCGTTCGGGCTCGCGACCGCCTCTTTGAGGATCTTGAGGACGGGGGTGGGATCCTCGCGCAGCGTCGGTGCCGACAGGTTGAGGATGGGCGTGCGTGCTCCGTAGTTCGCGAGGTAGTCGCGGACGGCATCCGCGACGGGAGCGAGCGATGCGTCGCTCGCAAGGCGCGCCGTGAGCTCGGACGGCGTCGTCGTCGAGACGATCTCCGCAGCTCCCGGGGTCGCATCGACCACGTCGCGGAGCGCCCACACGGCCCGGCTCGCCACGAGCGTCAACGTGTCGGTTCCCTTGAGCAGGTCGTGCGCCGCCATCGCGTCGTCCGGCTCGAACAGCTCGTCGTAGAGAGCGACGAAGTCGCGGATGGCGCGTCCCAGCGAGAACACGATCTCGAAGTGCATGCGCCAAACGGCCTGCGTACGCTCCCATGTCGCATCGAGGTGCGCGAGCAAGGCTTCGTCGCTGGCGCCCTCGAGGTCGAATGCCGACCAATCGTCGAGCGCCTGCCGGATCGTGGGGTGCCAGGTCTCGTCCCACGTCGCCTGCAGGGCGTCGATGCGGGCTTTGGTCTTGGCCGCCTGTTCGTCCGCATCCTGCTCCCCGCGGTCGTACGGAGCCTCCTGGAAGTAGAGGTAGCTCCAGAACCTGCGCGCGTTCGCCTTGAAGGGGAGCTCGAAGAGCTGCAACGCGTGATTGATCGCGTCGTTCATGATCTGGTGGGCGTAGGCGAAGTCCAGCACCGGAATGGGATCGGGGAAGTGCACCCGGTCGAGTTCCCAGAATTCCTTCGCGTCGCTCGGCTCGAGCCACGGTTCGGGCAGCTCGACGGCGTCGTCGCCCGAGGTGGACGTCCGCGCAGTCGTCACCGGCCGGCACTGGAGCAGCAGCAGTCGGTCACCCTCGAAGGCGAACTCGATGTCGACCGGCCACCCCAACTCCGCTTCGAGCGTTCGGGCCAGCTCGGCGACATCGGTGCGCATCGCTTCGTCGAGGGTCGCGGTGCTCTTCAGGAACTCGGGCACGGCGACCTCGCGCGTTCCGCCCATCGCGGCGACCGTCATGCGTTCCTTCTCCGCCAACCGCTCCTCGATCACGGCGAGCGACCGCTTGTCGACGTGCCAGGTGTCCGGCGTGACGGTTCCGTTGACCATGCTCTCGCCGAGCCCCCAGGCCGCGTTGACGACGATCCGATCGCTCCGGCCGGTCACGGGGTCGACGCTGAACGCGACGCCGGATCGGTCGGCGCGAACCAGATTCTGCACCAGCACGGCCAGCGCCAGCCCTTCGACGGGCAGCCCTTGGGAGCGCCGGTAGGCCAGGGCGGACGGCGCGTGGAGCGAGCGCCACGTCGTCTCGATCGCGGCGAGGACCGCGTCGAACCCGATCACGTCGAGGATCGTGTCGTGCTGCCCGGCGAACGAGGCCGTCGGACCGTCTTCGTCGAGCGCCGACGAGCGCACCGCGACCGGCGCGGGATTCGGATCGTTGCCGACCAGCTCGGCGTAGGCCTGCCGGACGGCCTCTCGCACCTCGTCGCTCATGCCGCCGGCGGCGTGGGCGTGCCGGTACGCGGCTGCCGTCAAGCAGAATCCGTCGGGCACGGGATGGGTCGCGGCAAGGGCGCTCAGATGGGCTGCCTTCGGCCCGACGAGCGCGGGGTCGTGCGCCCGCTCGTCTCCGAGCTTCAGGACGAACGGGGTCACGCTGCAGTCTCGATTCGCATGGAGCCTCCTCGGCAACGCCAGGACGGCGTGCGGCAGTCTACGACGCTTCGAGGCGTCGGACGGCCGCACCCACGGCGGTGGCGCGTCCCCGGGCGCTGCACGGCCGACGGCGCGCCGCCCGCGCCGCGTCGTTTCGCTCCCGGGCCGCCGCCGAACCCCACGGTAGACTGTCGCCTCGTGTCCGATTCGACTCCCGCCGCGCCGGCCTTCGCCGATCCAATCGCCGAACCGATCGCCGATCCCCATGAACATCCGCTGATCGCGCCGCTGAACGACGCGCAGCGCGCCGCCGCGCTGCACTTCGAGGGCCCCGCCCTCGTGATCGCAGGCGCGGGCTCGGGCAAGACGCGCACCGTGGTCCACCGCATCGCCTACCTGATGCAGGAGCGCGGCGTGCTGCCGCAGCAGATCCTGGCGGTGACGTTCACCAACAAGGCCGCCGGCGAGCTCAAGGAGCGGGTCGAGGCGATGATCGGCGACGACGCCCGCGACCTGTGGGTGTCGACCTTCCACTCGGCCTGCCTGCGGGTGCTGCGAACCTACGGCGAGATGATCGGCCTGCAGCCGGGCTTCGTCATCTACGACGACAGCGATCAGCTCGACCTGCTCAAGGAGATCCTGCAGGACGTGCGCGGGCTCGAGGACGCCAACCCGCGGGTGCTCCGGGCGCTCATCGACCGCTCCAAGAGCCGCCTGTGGGGGCCGTCGGCCTTCGCCGGGCAGGCCGAGACCACCTTCGGCCACCGCGTCGCCGGCGTGCCGATCGACTTGGTGACCGAGGCCTTCCGGCGCTACCAGGCGCGGCTCGAGCGCGCCAACGCGGTCGACTTCAACGACATCCTGGGACGCACCGTCGATCTGTTCGAGGAGCACCCCGGAGCGCTCGAGCGCGTCCAACAGCGCGCCCGCTTCATCCACGTCGACGAGTACCAGGACACGAACACGGCCCAGTACCGGCTCACCACGCTGCTCGCGAGCGGCGAGAAGAACCTGATGGTGGTCGGCGACCCCGACCAGTCGATCTACATGTTCCGCGGCGCCGACGTGCGCAACATCCTCGACTTCCAGGACGACTACGGCCAGGCCGAGGTGTACCGGCTCGAGCTCAACTACCGCTCGGTCGCCAGCGTCCTCGAGGTCGCGAACGCCGTGATCGCGCCCAACCAGCAGCGCCTCGACAAGAACCTCCGCCCCGTCAAGGAGGCCGGCGACGGCGTCAAGATCTACCGCGCCACCGACCACCGCGCCGAGGCCGACTTCGTCGCCCGGCAGATCGAGCTGCGCGTCGGCACCGGCGGCTACGACTACAGCGATTTCGCGATCCTGTACCGCACGAACAGCCAGTCGCGCGTGCTGGAGGAGGCGCTGCGGCGCGCGGGCATCGAAGCCACGATCGTCGGCGGCGTGGGCTTCTACGACCGGCGCGAGGTCAAGGACGTGCTCTCGTACGCGCGCGCCGCGCTCAACCCGTCCGACGACGTCAGCTGGCGCCGCGTGCTCAATCGCCCCAAGCGCGGCATCGGTCGCACCAGCGAGGACAAGCTCGTCGCCTGGGCCGCCCGCAAGGGCGTCCGCTTCCACGACGCGCTGATCGCGGCCGACGACGTGCTGGCGGGGACGCCGGCGGCCAAGCGCGTCGCCGAGTTCCTCGAGCTGATGCGCGACCTGGGCGAGGCGGCCGACACGCTGCCCGCCGCC
>CBDUCW010000058.1:0-10710 GCA_965365745.1 uncultured Trueperaceae bacterium | reverse complement strand
TCGGTGCGGACCATGCGCAGCGGATCGTCGGGATCGGCGACCGCCGGATCCCAGAGTCGGTTCTGCGCGCGGAACCGCACCTCGTCGAGTTCGGGAAAGCGTCGCAGGATCCGCTGCCCCATGCGGTAGACCAGCTCCTGGATGCTGCGGGAGTTCAGCTCTTCGAACACGGCGGCGCAGACGTCGCGCACCTGTTCGCCCGGCACGTAGCGGCGCGGGTCGCGGGCGAGCGCGTCGCGCGGATCGAGGTAGCCCCAGTCGACGTCGAAGTGGATGTAGAGCGGCCGGTCCTCGACCTCGGGCAGGGTCGTGTGGTCGTCGCGGACGAAGCGGGCGAAGGAGCTGCCCGTGGTCTTGACCATGCGGAGGCGGGCGCGCCCCGAACGGTGCGCTTCGATGCGCACGCCGCGGGGCCCGTCGCCCCCGCGGGCGAGGCGCAGGCGCGCCGTGCTGCGGTCGCCGCCGCCGTGGGAGTGGAGCACCGACGACACCGCGAAGGCGTTCGCATCGGCCGGCACGAGTTCGGCCTCGAAGGGCTCTTCGGCCGCGGTGAGCTCGATCCCCTCGATCTGTTCGTAGGTGGCGAGGAAGTCGGCTCCGAGGGTGTGGAGCAGGTCCTCGAGCACCGCACCGTTCCAGGCGAGCGCGCGCTCGAGCACGAAGTTCTTCATGCTGTCGGTCGCGACGACGAGGCGGTTGTCGCCGTCGGTGTAGCTGGGCGCGAAGGCGTCGCCGAGCACCCGGACGTCGACGCGCGCGGCCACCAGGGCGTTGGCGCGTCCGCGGAACGAGCTCTCGGGGACCGTCCGCACCCCCTCGAGCGGCGCGGCGCCGAAGCGATACACGGGGATGTCGCGTTTGCCGTAGTCGATGGAGCGAATCTCGATCGCCGGGTCGTCCGGGGTCGGGCGCGGGGCGTCGGGAGGGGTGGGGTCGCTCATGGGGCTCCTTCGGGAACGGCGGGTCGCGGCCCGGCCGGACGGGCCGGTCGATGCATCAGGTTCGGTCGGTCGTGTCGTCGACGATGCGGGCGTCGAGGCGGAGCCGGGCGATCCGCGCGATCTGGCGGAGCGCCTCGCGCCGCTCGGCGTCGGCGTCGTTGTCGAGCCGCGCTTCGAAGGCGGCGAGGATGCCGTGCTTGCTCAGGCCCGCCACCGCGATGACGAAGGGGAAGCCGAAGCGCTCGCGGTAGCGGCGGTTGAGCGAGGTGAAGCGCGCGAACTCGTCCGGGGCGAGCCGGTCGAGGCCGGCGCCCGCCTGCTCGGCCGTCGAGGCCTCCGAGAGTTCGCCCGCCACCGCGGCGCGCCCGGCGAGATCGGGGTGGGCGCGGATCAGCGCCAGTTGATCGGACGCGGGCGCCGCCTCGACCGTCGCCACCAGGGTCCGGTGCAGCCCCGCGAGGTCGCCGACCGGGCGCGCGCCGGCGCTGCGGCGCGCGACCCACGGGGAGTCCTCGAAGATCCCGTCGAGGGCGGCGACGAAGTCGTCGTCCGGCGCCGTCTCGAGCCAGGTGAGCGACACGCGGTCCGGGACCGCCACGTCGGGCCTGTCGGACGGCGGAGCCCCGGGCGGAGGCGCCCCGGGCGGTGCACCCGGCGGCTTCCCGGGAGGCGTCCCCCCGGGCGGCGATCCGGGCGGCGATCCGGGTGGGGGAGCCCCCGAGCGTCGGGCGGGGCGTAGGGGTTCGTGCATGGCGTCCGATCGGGGAGGCGCAGCGTGGAGCGCGCGGATGCGCGCGGGACGGGCGAGACGGGCGGCTCCGTGGCCCTCGGGCGGACGAGGCCGGAAGCCTGCGGCCCCGTGCGAGGTCGCGCCGTTCCTTCGAGAAGCGTCGTGCAGGACGCGGCTCGAGCGGCCTGGGTCGCGCGGATGGCGCAGTATAGGTCGGGCCGGAAGGGGGGTCAACGGCGTCTCGGCGATTGCCGAGCCGGGTCGTGTGGTCGCCGCGGACGCGGGGGGGCGAGGTCGCGCGGCCGATTGACGTTGTGCAGGGCGCGCGGTCCGGCGAGCGCCTGCAGGCGCCGGACCGGCACCGGGGTCGCGTCGAGGCGCACCGCCACGGCGTGCACCGCCCGCACGCCGTCGGCCAGGGCGCGCTCGAGTTCGGGCAGCGCGCGGACGTGCCAGGCGGCTGCCAGCGGTTCGAGGGCGCCGCTCGGCGGTGCCGTGCCGGAGCGCGGCCGACCGGGCGGGCCCGTGCGCACGCCCCACGCGGGCACGACCGCCGCCCTCCCGCCGCGCGATCGGAGCAGGGCGTGCCACAGCGGCGGCCCGGCGTAGGGGAGGTCGCAGGCGCGGACGAGCACCCAGGCGTGACCGCGCCTCCGCGCCCAGCGGAGCGCCGCCACCAGGCCGGCGAGCGGTCCGGCTCCGGCGACCGGATCGCGGGTCCAGGCGGCGTCGATCTCTCGGTAGGGCCGGGGGGCGATCACGAGCAGCGGGCCGACCTCGGGCATGCGCGCGAATTCGGCGGCGGCGTGGCGCGCGAGCGTCCGGCCGTGGAACGGAGCCCGCGCCTTGTCGCGGCCGAAGCGGAGGCTGCGCCCCCCCGCGAGCAGGGCGCCGACGACGCTTCCGTCCGCGCCCCGCGCTCCCGCCGCGGCCCCGATCCGCCGAGGCCGCCGGCCCCCGCGCCCCGCGCGGCGAAGGGGCGTCGTGCGGTCGCGGTGCGGGATGCCGGCCATCCCCCGAAGCCTACCCGCGCGGGCTGCTTCCGGCCGGCGGTAGCATGCCCCCATGCAACTCTTTCGACGGATCCTCGTCGGCGCTCTCGTGGCGCTCGCCGCGCTCGCGCTGGCCCTGGTGGCCTCGGTGGCGCTCGACCGCGCCATCGGGCAGGGGCGCCTCGACGGCGTCACGAACGTGGAGATCCCGGCGACCGACGCGTCGTCACCCCCGGTGCGCGCCTGGCTGGCGGCGGGCCCCTCGGCGGCCTCGCCGCGGCCCGCGGTCGTGATGATCCACGAATTCTGGGGGCTGCGCCGCGACGTCGTCGAGAAGGCCGAAGCGCTCGCTGCCGAAGGCTACGTGGTGGTCGCGCCCGACACGTTCCGTGGCGCCGCGACCCGCTGGATCCCGTCGGCGATCTGGAACGTCGTGTCGACGCCGCGCGAGCAGATCGACGCCGACCTCGACGCCGTGTTCGCCTGGCTCGCGGCCCGCCCCGACGTCGACCGCGCGCGCATCGCCGTGATGGGCTTCTGCTACGGCGGCGGCGCGGCGCTCGCCTACAGCCTCCACAACCCCGGGATCGCGGCGACGGGCGTGTTCTACGGCTCGCTGATCACCGATGCCGATCGGCTCGCGGCGCTCCCCGGCCCGGTCCTGGGGGTGTTCGGCCGCGAGGACCGCAGCATCCCGGTGGCCGAGGTCGAGGCCTTCGAGGCGGGGCTCGAGCGGGCCGGGGTTCCCTATGAGATCACCGTCTACGACGGCGTCGGTCACGCCTTCGTCGGCGGCATGGAGGAGATTCGGGCCGGCGGCGCCCCACGGGCGGCGTGGGACCAGCTCCGCGCCTTCCTGGCCCGCCACCTGGGCGGCACGCCGGTCGCGGGGCGGTCCGCCGGGGCCGCCCTCGGCGCCTTCTGACCGGAACGGCCGTGCCTCGCCGCCTCCGCCTCGCCCTCGCCGTCGTCGCTTGGGCGGCGGCTGCGGGCGCGGCGTGGGGGCTGGCGCGCGGTGCGGAGGGCGGGCTGGTGGGCTGGCTCGAGCGCACCCTCGCCGCCGCGCTCGAGACCGGCTGGGCCGCACCCGCGGTGCTGGCCGCCTACCTGCTCCGCCCCCTGTTCCTGCTGCCGGTCACGGTGCTCACGGTCTTCGTGGGCTTCTGGCTGGGTCCTTTCGCCGGCGTCGCCGTGGCGCTCGTCGGGGCCACGGCTTCGGCCATGCCGCCCTTCCTCGCCGCCCGGCGGGCGCAGGCGACCGCAGCGGACGACGGGCGCTTCGGGCGCTGGGCGCTGCGGCTGCGCCGCCACGCGTTTTCGTCGATCCTGACGGCCCGGCTCGCGATGCTGCCGGGCGATGCGGTCAACGTCGCGGCGGGGGCCGCGCGGGCTCCGGTGGCCAGCTTCGTGGCCGCCACCGCGGTGGGCGGCCTGCCGGGGCTGGTCACCGGCGTGCTCGCCGGCGCCGGCCTGCGCGGCTCGGGCCGCTTCGCGTTCGACGGCCTCGCGCTGCGCCCCGGTCTGCTCGTCGGTTCGGCCGCGCTCCTGGCCTTCAGCCTCGTCGCGGCCTGGGCCGTGCGGCGGTGGCAGGCCCGTCCAGAAGGCGGATTTCCGAAAACCTGATACGACCACACTCATATCTGTTGACAACTTGCCTTCGGCGTTGCTACAGTCCGAGTAGTGAGCATTCTGCGGTGCTCGACGTCAGGATTCGTGACTCGAACCGGTGACATGAACCGTCGTCTCGATCCGTCGTCCGGGCGCCGCATCCGTGCGCACGGAGCGACGCGCCGCCGGGCCGCCCGCGGCCGCCTCCCCGTTCGTGCGGGTCCAACCCCCGAACCCAACCCCACCCGCTGAACCCCCGCACCGCGAGAAGGAGTCCACCTCATGCCGAAAGCCGTCGGAATCGACCTCGGAACCACCAACAGCGTCATCAGCATCATGGAGGGCGGCGAGCCCACCGTGCTGGTGAACAACGAGGGCAACCGCACCACGCCCTCGGTCGTCGCCTTCAAGGAGGACCAGCGCCTCGTCGGGCAGGTCGCCAAGCGTCAGGCCGTGATGAACGCCAAGGGCACCCTGTTCGAGGTGAAGCGCTTCATGGGCCGTACCTGGGACGAGATCAAGGACGAGGCCGAGCGCGCGCCCTACGAAGTCGTCAAGGGCGACGACGGCGGCGTTCGCTTCGTCGTGAACGACACGCAGTACACGCCCGAAGAGGTCTCGGCGATGGTGCTGCGCAAGCTCGTGGCCGACGCCAGCGAGCAGGTCGGCGAGAAGATCACGCAGGCCGTGGTCACCGTTCCCGCCTACTTCAACAACTCCCAGCGCGAAGCCACGCAGAACGCGGGCAAGATCGCCGGGCTCGAGGTGCTGCGGATCGTCAACGAGCCGACCGCGGCCGCCCTCGCCTACGGCCTCGACAAGAAGGACAACGAGACCATCCTCGTCTTCGACCTGGGCGGCGGCACCTTCGACGTGTCGATCCTCGAGGTCGGCGACGGCGTGTTCGAGGTGCGCTCGACGAGCGGCGACACCCACCTCGGCGGTTCGGACTTCGACTACGCGATCGTGAACTGGTTGGCCGAGGACTTCAAGAAGGAGTACGACGTCGACCTCAAGAAGGACAAGCAGGCCCTGCAGCGCCTCATCGACGCTGCCGAAAAGGCCAAGATCGAGCTCTCCGGTCTGCCCGAGACGACGATCAGCCTGCCCTTCATCGCGATGGACCCCGGGTCGAACGCCCCGCTCTACCTCGAGAAGAAGCTGACCCGCAGCAAGTTCGAAGAGCTCATCGCGCCGCTGCTGCAGCGCGTCAAGGGCCCGGTCGAACAGGCCCTGGCGGACGCCAAGCTGAGCAAGGGCGAGATCGACGAGATCCTGCTCGTCGGCGGCTCGACCCGTGTTCCCGCCGTCAAGAAGATCGTCAAGGACATCCTCTCCAAGGACCCGAACCAGAGCGTGAACCCCGACGAGGTCGTCGCGCTGGGCGCCGCCGTGCAGGCGGGCGTCCTCACCGGCGACGTCGACGACATCGTGCTGCTCGACGTCACCCCGCTGAGCCTCGGGGTCGAGACCAAGGGCGGCGTGTTCACCACGCTGATCGACCGCAACACCGCCGTGCCCGCCCGCAAGACCGAGACCTTCACGACCGCCGACATGAACCAGACCGGCGTCGAGGTCCACGTCCTCCAGGGCGAGCGCGAGATGGCCGCGCACAACAAGTCGCTCGGCCGCTTCAAGCTCGACGGCATCCCGCCGATGCCGGCCGGCATGCCGCAGATCGAGATCACGTACGACATCGACGCGAACGGCATCCTCAGCGTGACCGCGCGTGAGAAGTCGACCGGCAAGGAAGCCTCGATCACCATCCAGAACACCACCACCCTGGACGACTCCGAAGTCGACCGCATGGTCAAGGACGCCGAGGCGCACGCCGACGAGGACCGCAAGGCCCGCGAACTCGCCGAGGCGCGCAACCAGCTCGACAGCCTCCGGCAGCAGGCGATGACGGCCATGAACGAGGCCGAGGACGCCAGCGACGAGCAGAAGGCGCCGCTGCAGGAGGCCGTGGACGCGGCCGCGACGGCGCTCGAGGGGGACGCCGCCTCCAAGGAGGACCTCGAAACGGCCACCCAGAACCTCGCGCAGGCGATGCAGACCTTCCAGCAGGCGACGGCCGCCCAGACGAGCGCGGCCGAGGGCGCGGCCGCCCAGGCGGACGACGCTGCTGCCGCGGCCGCCGAAGAGGACGACGAGGACGTCATCGACGCCGACTTCAAGCCGGCGGGCTGACCCTCCTTCCAGCGACCGACGGAGCCGCGCGCCGACCCGCGCGCGCTCCGTCGCGTCGCGCGACCGCCCACCCCCACCCTTCCGGGAGGCACGAGCCCACGCGATGAACGACGACCGAACCCCCCCCACCGAAGAGACCCGGCGCACGATCCCGGTGACCGAGGACCGCCCCGAGCCCGACGACGGGACCGAGGCGACCGACGGCGTCGAAGCGGCGGCCGACCCGCCGCTCTCCGACGATCGCCACGACGAGGCGAGCCGCGGCGAGGCCGCGGAGCCGCAGACCGAGGTCGAGATCCTGCGCGGAGAACTCGCCCGCGCCGAGCGCGAGCTCGACGAGGCCCGCACCGAAGCGGCGGAGTTCCGCGATCGCTGGCTGCGCGCCCGCGCCGACCTCGAGAACGTGCGGCGCCGCGGTGCCGGCGAAGTCGAGCGGGCCCGCGAGGCCGGGCTCGACAGCGCGGTTCTTCCCGTACTGAGCACCTACGACGACCTTCGCCGCGCGCTGCAGGCGGCCGAGGACGCCGATCCCGCGACCCTTGTGCCCGGCATCAAGGCCGTGCTCGAGTCGCTCGAGCGCAGCCTCGCGGCGCTCGACATCGAACGCGTCGGCGAGGTCGGCGACGCGTTCGACCCCGACGTCCACGAGGCGCTCACCGCCATGCCCACCGACGACGCGAACCGGAAGGGCACCATCGCCCAGGTCTACGAAGCCGGCTTCACCCGTGGCGACCGCCTCGTGCGGCCGGCGCGGGTCGTCGTCTACGCGGACGACTGAGCCGAGGGCGCGAGAGGGGACCGCTGCCATGGCCGACTTCAAGGACTACTACGAGATCCTCGGCGTGCCGCGATCGGCGAGCGCCAAGGAGATCAAGAGCGCGTTCCGCAAGAAGGCCGCCGCCACCCATCCCGACCGCAACCCCGACGACCCGGAGGCCGAGGAACGCTTCAAGGAGCTGAACGAGGCCTACACCGTTCTCTCCGACGACGAGAAGCGCTCCTTCTACGACCGATACGGCAGCGCGTCGGGGCCGCCCCCGTTCCAGGGCGGCGGACCCGGCGGACCCGGCGGGCCCGGCGGCCGTCGCGTCTACACGAACGTCGACCCGGAGCAGTTCGCGGGCTTCTCGGACTTCTTCCAGAGCCTGTTCGGCGCCGGCATGGGGCCGTCCGGCGGCTTCCGCACGGCCGGGCGACCGGGCGGCGCGGCCGGCGGCGACCCGTTCGCGTCGTTCCGGACGTCCTCGGCCCGCACGGCCCCGACGCGCCCGGAAGGCGCCGAAGCCACCTTGGACGTGGACGTGCGTGACGCCTACTTGGGCGGCGACCGGACGATCTCGGTCGGCGGGAAGCGCGTCACGGTCACCCTTCCGAAGGGCGTCCGGGACGGCCAGAAGCTTCGCCTGCGCGGGCAGGCGCCGTCGGGCGGCGATCTGATCCTGGTGATCCGGCATCGGCCGCACCCCACCTTCGAGGTCGACGGCGACCACGTCCGCGTCACCGTCGACGTGCCCGACTTCGTGGCCGTGCTCGGCGGGACGGTGCGCGTGCCGACGCTCGACGGCGACGTCGAGATGACGATTCCGCCCGGCACCCCCGCCGGCCGCATCCTGCGCCTGCGCGGCCGCGGCTGGCCGACCAAGGGCGACGGTCGCGGCGACGAGCTGGCCGAGATCCAGATCGCCGTTCCGGACGAGCCCAGCGACGCCCAGCGCGAGCTCTACGAGCGCTTGCGCGTCCTCGAGGACGCCGGCGCCGCGGACGCCGCTGCGGAAGGCGCGGCCGCGGCCTGACCCGGCGGCGGGGGGCGCGAGGCCCGCGCTCGCTGCGCGCACGGCCCTCACGCTCCTGGCGCTGCGTTCCTGCCAACGCGTCGACCGGCGGGGCGGTGCTACCGTCCCACCATGTCTCTCCGATCCCTGAATCCCCGAACGGCTCTCGCCGCGGCCGCCGCCACGATCCTCCTGCTCGCCCTCGGACTCGGTCCGGCCCGGGCGCAGGACGCGAGCGGAACGGCCGCCGCGTCGACGGCCGACGCGAACCCCGTCGTGCTCCGCCTCGGCTCCACCGTCGAACGGCGCGACGCCTTCAACGCCCGCTTCGAAATCGCGATCCGCACCCTGGCCGCGAACCAGGGCGTGCAGATCACCGACGAGATCCGCGCGCAGCTCGAGACGCTCAAGCCCCGCTTCCTCGAGCAACGGGCGACCGAGCTCGTGCTGCTCGACCGGGCCGACCGCCTCGAGCTGTCGGTCTCCGATGACGAGGTCGACGCCACGATCGAACGCCTCCGCGGGGGCTCCGACGACGCCTCCTTCGCCGAGCTGCTGGCGACGTCCGGCTTCGAAGGGGAGGAGCAGCTGCGCGAACTCGTGGCCGAGACGCTGCTCGTCGACGAGGTCGTGGAGGACCTCCGGGCCTCCATCGAGATCGAGGACGGCGAACTGCGGACGCACTACGTGGCCAACCGGGCCCGCTTCGCGACGCCCGCCACCGCCTGCGCGCGGCACATCCTGCTCGAGACGGTCGAAGACGCCGAGGCCGTCCTCGCGGAGCTCGACGCCGGCGCCGACTTCGCCGAGCTCGCCGCCGAGCGCAGCACCGGCCCGTCGGGCCCCAACGGGGGAGACCTCGGCTGCTTCGAGCGCGGCCGCATGGTGGCGCCGTTCGCGAACGCCGCCTTCGACGCCGAGATCGGCACGCCCGTCGGTCCGGTCGAAACGCAGTTCGGCCAGCACGTCATCCTCGTCTACGATCGCAGCGAAGCGAGCGTGCCCGCCTTCGAGGACGTCCGCGAACAGGTCGAGACCGAAGTCCGCCAGGCCCAACTCCAGCAGCGCATCACGGCGCTGCGCACCTCCGCCGGGGTCGTCATCTACCCCGAGCGGCTCGTCGATCCCGCGCCGGAGGCCGACCCCGCGGACGAAGGCGCCGACGATACGGACGGCGACGCCGATTCGGACGGGTCCGACGGCGGCAACTGACCGGCGACGCTCGCCCCAGCGAACGACGCGCTAGCTGCGCCACACCTCGAGTTGGTCGACCACCGCGGTCCACGCCGCGGTGGTCGGCACGACCGGGTCGTGGTGATCGCAGGCCGGCAGCACGCGGAGGGGCCCGTGCAGGACGCAGCCCTGCAGGTAGCTCGCCGGCACGAGGTCGTCGTCGGCCCCGACGATGTGCACCACCTCGACGCCCGACTCGGGCTGGGCGCTCGGCGACGCCAGCCGGTAGCGCTCGGGATCGTCGTCGGGCGTCGCCCCGAGCAGCCGCACCGCCGCGTCGCCGCAGACGCCGAGGTCGACCGCCCGGGCCAGGTCGGGGATGCCCGCGAGCACGAGGACGCCGCGCAGGTTCACCCGCGCCGGCGCGCACCCGGGTGCGCTGCTCGGCATGTAGGCCCGCGTGCTGAGCCACTGCGCGAGGTGCCCCCCGGCCGAGTGGCCCACCGCCACCACGCGCTCGAGGTCGAGCGGCGCGTCGACGTCGGCGAGGCTGTCGAGCCCGTCGGCGACGTCCTGAAAGCTGCGGGGCCAGCCGCCGTCCCCCGCCCCGCCGGGCGTACCGGGCAGCCGTCGATACTCGAGGTTCGCCACCGCGAAGCCGCGCCGGCTCAGCGCCCGCGCCGCCGCGCCGAAGTAGCTGCGATCCCAGGTCTGCATCCAGCAGCCCCCGTGCACCAGCACGACGACCGGAGCCGGCTCGGCACGCTGCGGAAGGAACAGGTCGACGACCTGGTCGTCGTGCTCGCCGTACCGGTGGACCCGGTCGGGCTCCTCCCGCGGCAGGGCCGCCAGGTCGATGCGCTCGGGGTTGGGGTCGGCAGCGTCGGGTCCCATGGCGGGCAGGATACGGGACGCGTGCTGCGACCTCCGCCGGCTACGGGCTGAGGCGTACGATCCGCCACGCGCCCGGCGTCGCCCCGTCGTCGCCGCCGCGCGGCGGCTCCTGCGCCGCGCTGCGCTCGTACAGGAACCGATCGTGCAGCCGGTTGTCCCGGCCCTGCCAGAACTCCAGCCGGGCCGGCGCGAGCCGATACCCGCCCCAGAACGACGGCAGCGGGACCTGCCCCGGTTCCCAGCGCGCCTGCAGGGCCGCCATGCGGCGCTCGAGCCCCCCGCGATCCTCGAGTTCCTCGCTCTGCCGCGAGGCCCACGCGCCCAACTGGCTCGCGTGCGGGCGCGACCGGAAGTAGCGCTCGCTCGCCTCCGGGTCGAGCCGCGAGACCCGCCCTTCGACGCGCACCTGC
>CBDUCW010000057.1:0-10756 GCA_965365745.1 uncultured Trueperaceae bacterium | reverse complement strand
AACGACGCCCCGGACTCCCCTCCCGCTGGTGGAGCGACCTCGCTCTGGAACCCGAACTTCCTCCGGTGGTGGCTCGGCCTCGCGGCCGCGGCCCTCGGCGACTCGGTCGTCTACGTTGCCGTCCCGTTCCTGATCCTCGACCTCGGCGGAGGCGCCGGGGCCGTCGCCCTGGCGCTCGTCGCGGGCACCGCGCCGCGCTTCTTCGGTCCAGTGATCGGCGTGTTCGCCGATCGCTGGCGTCTGCGCGCGCCGTTGGCGGCTGCCACCGCCGTGCGCGGCCTCTCGGTGGCCGCTCTGGGCGCCGCGGTGCTGGCGGCCCCGGTTCCGCTCGCGTGGCTCTATGCGGTGGCCTTCCTCAACGGATCGATGGGGCTGTTCACCTTCACGGCCGGCGAGGTCGCCCTCCCTCACCTCGTCCCTCGATCGGCGCTGCAGCGGGCGAACAGCCTCCTGCAGGCCGCGCTGATGGGCTTGCCCTTGATCGGCTTCACGGCCGGCGGACTCCTCGTCGCGGCGCTCGGCCCCGCGACGACGATCCTCGCCGCGTCCGTGGCCTTCGCCCCCCTGGCCGTCCTGGTTCTCGGCATTCGCTTCCCGGAGCCGACCGCCGTGGAGGAGGATCCCGACGATGCCGGACCCCCGCGCATGGTCCGCGAGCTCCGCCTCGGAGCCAGCTTCGTGCTGCAGCGTACGCACCTGATGGTCCTGGCCGCCGCCTCCTTCGTGCTGAACGCGTCGCTGAACCTGCTCAACGTCGTCGTGCCCCTGTCGATGGAGCGGCGCGGCTTCGGAGCCGCCGGCTTCGGCGCCTTCGAGGGCGGAATCTCCGCGGGGCTCCTGGTGGGCGTCGGTCTCGGGGTGGTGGTGGCGAACCGCATCCGTCTCGAGCGGCAGATCGCCGTGGGCACCGTGGGCTTCGCCTTCGGATTCGGCACCCTCGCGCTCGCCTTCGGGACTCCGACCGCCCCGCTCCCGCTCCTCGTGGCCTCGGTGCTCCCGCTCGGGATCGGCCTCGGCCTCACCGAAGTGGCGGCGCTGACCTACATGCAGCTGGTGATCCCCGACGGCCTGCGGGGCAAGGTCCTGGGTGCGATCTTCACGGTGAACGCCGCCGGTCTGGCTGCGGGCGCGGCGCTCGCCGGCGCGCTCGACGCCGTCGTCTCGGTCGGCGCCCTGTTCGGCGCCGCGGCGCTCCTGGCCGCGGGGCTCGGCGCGACGTGGGTGATGGTTGCGCAACCCGCCCCCGCGCCGGCACCGGCCGAGCCCTCGTCCGCCGTCGCCGGGAGCCCGCGCTAGACTGAGCGGGTGGAGTTGAGGTCCGTCCAGCAGCTGAACTTCCGCAACCTGCGCACGTCACGGCTCGAGCTCGGTCCCGGCGTGACGGCCGTGGTGGGCCGCAACGCCGCCGGCAAGTCGAACTTCCTCCACGCCTGCTACCTCGGCCTGTCGGCCGAGCTCCCCGGCGGCACGATCGCCCAGATGCTCGCCCACGGCCACGACGAAGGCTTCGTCGGCGTCGAGGTGGCCACCGACGACGGTGCGCGGCGCATCCACATCGGCCTCGCCCCCGGCACGAAGAAGATCCGCGTCGACGGCCAGCACGCCCGCGCCAGCGACGTCCACCGGGCGGCCGCGGCCACGCTGATCAGCCCCGAGGACGCGCAGCTGGTGCACGGCAGCCCGTCGGGTCGACGCGCCTACCTCGACACCCTGATCGCGCGGCTCTCGCCCCGCTACGGGTCGCTGCTCCGCGAATACGCCCGGGTGCTCGAGCAGCGCAACGCGGGGCTCAAGAGCCCGCGTGCCGTGATCGCCGTCGGCCCGCCGGACTCGGGCGAGACGGACGTCTGGAGCGAGCGCTTCGCCGACCTCGGCGACGAGATCCTCGCCTTGCGGCGCCGGGCGGTGGGTCGCATTTCCGACCTCGCGGCCGCGGCCGACGCCGACATCGCCGGCGACGACAAGCGCCTCGGCGTCGACCTCGCCGAGAGTCACCCGGCCGAGACCGTGCGCGAGGCCCTGCGCGCCACCCGCGACGAGGAACGCGCCCGCGGGGTGACCGTCGTCGGACCGCACCGCGACGATCTCGCCCTGCACCTCGACGATCACGCGGTCGACGCCTACGGCTCGCGCGGCGAGGCCCGCACGACGGCGCTGGCGCTGCGGGTGGCCGAGTACACCCTCCTCGGCGAGAAGCACGGCGAGGCGCCGGTGCTGCTGCTCGACGACTTCACCGCCGAGCTCGACGCCGGTCGCCGCGACTTCCTGCTGCGCCTCACCGCCGACACCCCGCAGGCGGTCGTCTCGGGCACCGAGGCGCCGCCGCACGCCGATCGCAGGTTCGACGTGCGCGACGGCGCCCTCGAGCGGAGCGATCCGTGAGCCGCGAGCAGCACGTCGCCGACGTCCTCGCCGAAGTGTTCCGCCGCGGCGGGATGAAGCGCGCCGTGCGGCGCGCAGAGGCCGTGTTGCTGTGGCCTCAGGTCGTGGGGCCCGAGGTGGCACGCTTCGCGACCGCCACGGTGCTCAAGAACGGCGTGCTGTACGTGGAGACGAGCGACAGCGAGACCTCGATGCACCTCGCGATGCAGCGGCAGCGCTTCCTGGACGTCTACCGCGGCCGCTACGGCGTGACCGAGATCCGCGACATCCGCTTCCGCGTCGGCGAGCCCGACGTGGGCGACGACGCTGCGCCCGAGCCCGCGCCGGTGGCCGTGGACGGCGACGAGCTCGCGCGCCTGAGCGCGGCCGTGGGCGACCTCGAGTTGGGCGAGCTCACCAAGCCCGCGCTCGAGGCGGGCCGGGCCATGCTGCGGTGGCGGGCCGAACGGGAAGCCGCCGGCTGGACGCCGTGCCCGACCTGCGGGGCGCTGGCCCCCGATGCGGGGCTCTGCGACGCCTGCGAGCGCTACGCCTCCACCCCTGCGGTCCAACGCGCGTCCACCCGCCTGGCAGCCGATCCGACGGCCGCGACGCCGCTGCTGAGCGACGACGAGCGCGCGGTCGCCGTCCACCTCGGCCTCGCCTTCCTCGACGACGGCCTGCGCGAACTGCTTCCGCAGGCGGTGGCCGACGAGGGCCTGCGTCCGCAGCTCGAGCAGGTGGCGCGCTGCCGCGTCGCGCTCGGCCGCGGCATCGCACCGGCCGACGTCGACGACGACGCCCTTCGCGAACTCGATCCCCGCATCGCGCGGGTGCTCGGCCGCTGGGGCTGACGCCGCGCCTGGGCCTGCCCTCCCCCTGCGGGACTCGCGGAGGGATTCCTCGCGGAACCGTCGGGCCCTCCCCAAGCGGCGGGGGCGCGCGGACGGCTAGTCCGCGACGATCAGGCTCGTGCCCGTCATCGCGTCGGGAGCCTCGAGGCCGAGCAGTGCGAGCACGGTGGGGGCCACGTCGCCGAGGACGCCGCCGTCGCGGAGCTCGAGCTCGCCGGCCCCGACGACGAGGCACGGCACCGGATTCGTGGTGTGCGCCGTGTGCGGACCGCCGGTCTCGGGATCGATCATCTGCTCGGCGTTGCCGTGGTCGGCCAGGATGACCAGCGCGCCGCCCTTCGCCACGATCGCATCGACCAATTGGCCGAGTCCGCGATCGACCGCCTCGCAGGCGGCGATCGCAGCGTCGACATCGCCGGTGTGGCCGACCATGTCGGGGTTGGCGTAGTTGAGCAGCACGAAGGCGTCGTCCGCCTCGTCGAGCCGCTGCACGGTGGCGCGGGTGACCTCGTCGGCGCTCATCTCCGGCTGGAGGTCGTAGGTGGGCACCTTGGGCGACGGCACGAGGTTGCGGTCCTCGCCGTCGAAGGGCTCCTCCACCTTGGTGTTGAAGAAGTACGTCACGTGGGCGTACTTCTCCGTTTCGGCGGTGTGGAACTGCGGCAGGCCGGCGCGGCTGACGACCTCGGCGAGCCCGTCCCGGAGCTCGGGGAGCGCGAGCGCGTACGGCGCGTCGAGCTCGGCGTCGTACTGCATCAGCGAGGCGTAGTGGATGCGCGGCACGCGGCAGCGCTCGAAGCCGTCCCAGTCGTCGCCGCGACCCTCCATGCCGCCGCCGGACCCCAGCAGGGCGTAGCTGATCTGGCGCACGCGGTCGGCGCGGAAGTTGAACACGATCACCGCGTCGCCGTCCTCCACGGTGCCGGCCCGGTCGCCGGCCGAGGTCACCACGGTCGGTTCGATGAACTCGTCGGTCTCGCCGCGATCGTAGGCCGCCGCGACGGCGGCCTCGGCGTCCGACGCCTCGTACGCGGCACGCCCGCACACGATCGCGTCGTAGGCCTTCTTGGTGCGCTCCCACCGCTTGTCGCGGTCCATCGCCCAGTAGCGCCCGATCACGGTGGCGATATGCGCCTCGTGGTCGAGGTCGTCGATCCGCGTCTGCAGGTCGGCCACGAAGCCGCGGCCCGAATCGGGGGCGGTGTCGCGGCCGTCGGTGAAGGCGTGCACGAAGACCGGGCCGGCGCCTTCGCGGCGGGCGAGCTCGAGCAGGGCGTAGAGATGCTCCATGGATGCGTGCACCCCTCCGTCCGACACGAGGCCCATCAGATGCACCGCCCCGCCGTCGTCGCGCGAACGCCGGAGCGTCTCGCGCAGCACCTCGTTCTCGTAGAAGCTGCCGTCGTCGATCGCCGTGCCGATGTAGCTGAGGCTCTGCATGACGACGCGCCCGGCACCGAGGTTCATGTGCCCGACCTCGCTGTTGCCGATCTGACCGGCGGGGAGCCCGACCGCCTCCCCCGAGGCCGCCAGCTCCGTGTGCGGGGCTTCGGCCCACAGGCGGTCGAAGACCGGCGTGCGGGCGCGGGCGACCGCATTGCCAGGGCCGTCGGGCGCGAGGCCCCAGCCGTCGAGAACGATCAGTGCGACGGGTCGGATCATGACGTCACCTCGTGCGGGAGTGCGAATCGGAGTGCGAATCGGAGTGCGGTCGGAGCGTCGACTCGGCGCGGGAACGCCGGACGCGGGAGGTTCCGACGGCATCGTAGCCGAGCCCCTCCGGACCCCCCGTCGCCGGGAGCCGACGCACCCCGCCCGCGTGCCGCGCCCGTCCGCGCCGCCCCCCGGGCCGCCGCTCGCGGCGTGCGACCGAAGCGCCGGTCGGCGCGGCCCGAGGTCCGCCTCAGGCGTCGTCGAGGTCGGCCAGGTCGAAGCTGAGGAGCGGCACCCACATCTCCTCGGGTTCGAGCGAGCCGTGCATCCCCAGCATCGCCTCGTGGTCGCCGGGGTTGCGCAGCCCGACCGCGTCGCGCGCGAGCACGAGCACGTCCCCGAGGCGCCGGGCCGCCTCGGGGTGGGCCGACGCCGGCGGCCCGAACAGCCCGGAAGCGATCGCGTCGCGCATCGGCAGGACCCAGGCGTCGTCGCCGAAGGTCGCGCGGGCGGCGGCCACGAGTTCGTCGATCGCCGCCGAGGACGGCTGCCCGCCGCGGTCGTCCGGACGCAGGTACAGATAGCGGATCCGCCACTCCCCGCCGGCGCGCAGAGCGCTGCGCTCGACCAGCCCCGGAACGTCGGCGAGGCTCCGGCGGCGCAGGGGCGGCGTCGTCACGTGGCCGTGATCCGCCGTGACGAGCAGCAGGCTCCGCTCGCGCTCCCGCGCCGTCAGGCCCCGGCAGAATCGCCGCAGGTCGTCGGTGATCGAAGCGAGCGTGGCGTCCCAGAGATCGGTGTCGGGGCCGTCCCGGTGGCTCAGGGTGTCGAGCGGCGGGTGGTAGAGGTAGGCGTAGCCGGCGCGGTCGCGGCTCAGCCACGCCTGCAGCTGGTGCAGCGCGTCGACGAAGTCGAAGGCGCGGAGCACCTCGGCGCCGCGCTGCTGCATCCGCGCCAGCGAGGATCCGGCGATGGCCTTGGGCAGGATCGCCACCGAGGGCAGACCGGCATCGGCCAGGACCTCGAAGATCGACGGCGTCGGCAGGAACTCGACCGGGTTGACGCCCCAGCGCTCGAGCGATCCCGGCTCCGCGCTGCTGTCGCCTTCGGCCTTGAACGACAACAGGTTCGCGAGCAGGCCGTGCTCGGCGAGCCGAACCGTGTAGCCCAGCATCCCCAGCGCGAGCGGGCTCGAGCCGTCGCCGGCCATCACCGTCGTCGCCACCGACGTCGTCGAGGGCACGACCGAGGTGATCCTCCGCGTCCGGGCCCGCCGCCAGAACGGGGCGATCCCGTGGGGGTCGTGCGTCAGCGCGCGCCGGAAGCGGGTCCAGCCCATCCCGTCGAGCAGCAGCAGCACGACGCGATCCCACGGCGGATCGGGGCGGACAACGTCGCGCAACGGCACACCGCCCCAGCCCGCGTCCACCCCGAGGAGCGCCCCCACGGTGGGCGGGATGTTGGCGACCGAGCCGCCGCCGTAGTCCGGCCACACGAAGCTCGCGGGAGCGGCGGCGCGCAGCTGCTCGGGGTCCATGCGGCCAGCCTAGCCCGCTCGCGGCGGCGGTCGGTCCCTGGGACTCCCACGGCCGTGGCCGCGGCGCAGGGCCGGTCCCGGGCCGCAAACGAAGGCGGAGCGACCCGGGGGGGTCGCTCCGCGTGTCTGGGGAGACGGAGGTTGGGGGAGGGGGCTTAGAAGCCCATGCCTCCCATGCCGCCCATGCCGCCCATCTCGTCCATGCCGCCGCCTCCGCCGCCGCCCTGGTCTTCCTTCTCGGGCTTGTCGGCGACGACCGCCTCGGTGGTCAGCATGAGACCCCCGATGCTGGCCGCGTTCTGGAGCGCGGTACGGGTGACCTTGGCGGGATCGACGATGCCGGCCTTGAACATGTCATCGACGAACTCGCCGATGGCCGCGTCGTACCCGTACTTGCCGTCGTTCTTCGTGATGATCGCGTTGACGATCACCGAGCCTTCGGCGCCTGCGTTGAACGCGATCTGGCGGGCCGGCTCTTCGAGCGCCTTGCGAAGGATCCGGGCCCCGGTGCGCTCGTCCCCGTCGAGCGAGTCCGCGACCTTGTCCACGGCCCCGAGGGCGTGGATCAGGGTGACGCCACCGCCGGCGACGATGCCTTCTTCGACGGCCGAACGGGCGGTCGAGAGGGCGTCTTCGAAGCGGTGCTTCTTCTCCTTGAGCTCGGTCTCGGTGGCCGCGCCGACGCGGATCACCGCGACGCCGCCGGCGAGCTTGGCCAGGCGCTCCTGGAGCTTCTCGCGGGCGTAGTCGCTGTCGGTGTTGTCGATCTCGGTCTTGATGCCCTTGACGCGCGCTTCGATCGACTCGGACGAACCGGCACCTTCGATGATGGTGGTCTCGTCCTTGCTGATGCGCACGCGCTTGGCCGAACCGAGCTGGTCCACGCGGGTGTTCTCGAGCTTGTGCCCGAGCTCCTCGCTGATGACCTCGCCGCCGGTGACGGCCGCGATGTCCTTGAGCATCTCCTTGCGGCGGTCGCCGAATCCGGGCGCCTTGACCGCGGCGATGTTCAGCGTGCCGCGGAGCTTGTTGACGACCAGCGTGGCGAGCGCTTCGCCCTCGATGTCCTCGGCGATGATCAGCAGCGGCTTGCCGCCCTGCGCGACCTGCTCGAGCACGGGGAGGAGATCCTTCAGCGCGCTGATCTTCTTCTCGTGGATCAGGATGTAGGGATCTTCGAGGACCGCTTCCATCGCGTCGGAGTCGGTGACGAAGTAGGGGCTGAGGTAGCCCTTGTCGAACTGCATCCCCTCGACGACGTCGAGTTCGGTGTCGAGGCTCTTGCTCTCCTCGACCGTGATCACGCCGTCGCGGCCGACCTTGTCCATCGCGTCCGCGATGAGGGCGCCGACCTCGGGGTCGTTCGCGCTGATGCTGGCGACTTCGGCGACCGACTTGCTGTCTTCGACCGGCACGGCCATGCCGCGGACCGCCTCGACGGCGGCTTCGGTGGCCTTGTCGATGCCGCGCTTGAGCGCGAGCGGGTTGGCGCCGGCCGCGACGTTGCGCAGGCCTTCACGCACGATCGCCTGACCGAGCACGGTCGCCGTGGTGGTGCCGTCCCCGGTGATGTCGTTCGTCTTGCTGGCGATCTCGATGAGCAGCTTGGCGCCGATGTTCTCGAGGTGGTTGCTCAGCTCGATGTCCTTGGCGACGGTGACGCCGTCCTTGGTGATCGTGGGGCTGCCGAATTTCTTCTCGAGGACGACGTTGCGGCCGCGCGGGCCAAGGGTCACCTTGACCGCGTTGGCGACGGCGTTGACGCCGCGCTCGAGGCTCCGGCGCGCTTCTTCGCGGAAAATCAGTTCTTTTGCCATGGTGTCAGCTCCTGGGTTCGCGTCGGTTCGTTACTGGACGATCGCGTGGATGTCGCGCTCGCTCAGGATCATCAGTTCTTTGCCTTCGAGGTTGACCTCGGTCCCGCCGTACTTGGCGAAGAGGACCGTGTCGCCCTCGTTGACCTCGAGCGCGACGCGCTCGCCGTTGTCGAGCATCTTGCCGCTTCCGACGGCCAGCACCTTGCCGCGCTGGCTCTTCTCCTTGGCGGTGTCGGGAAGGACGATGCCGGCGGCGGTGGTCTGCGGTTCGTCGATGACCTCGACGACGACCTTGTCTCCGAGTGGCTTCAGATTCATGAATATCCTCCGTGGGCGTGCGCGTGCGGGATTGGGTGGCGTGGACGGATCAGCGTTCGGCGTCCCTCGTCGGCGCGGGTCGCGCCTCGATGGGTCGATTGTTCGCTGGTCGATCGACGGCGCCGGTCCGGTCCCGCGTGGCTGCCCAATGTCCGGATCGGGGTCGATCGGCAGCATTTTGGCACTCGCCATAGGGGAGTGCCAACCGCTTGCTATCGTATGCACCGCGGGCGGTGCTTGTCAAGTAGCCTGAGTGCAGTTCGCTCAAGTTTTCGGCGAGGCTGCATACGGACCTGCAACCGCCGAGGAATCGCCCGCCCCACGGGCGCCAGCCCGGGCGCTCTCGCCCGCCGCAGCCCGCCTCAGCCCCGCCGCAACCCCCACACGAACGCGGGCACGAAGGCGGCCGCGAAGGGCAGGTTGAACGTGAGCACACGCAGGACGCCGCGCCACGCGGAGGCCAGGGAGTCGGCCTCGAGCAGCGGATCCACGCTCGCTTGGATCTGCCCCCAGTCGATCGAGATGAACCCGTAGTAGGCCAAGAGCTGGAGCGAGATGAAGAGCAGGCCCACGGCGACGGCCACGAGCTTGCCGAGCTTCTTGGCGGCGAAGCCGGCGGCGAAGCCGGCGAGGCCCCCGAAGCCGAGCTGCTCGACGATGGGGAGCACGTTTTCGGGCTGCAGGAACGGGATTCCGCTGTTGGGGTCGGCGGTCACGAGCGCGAGTGTAGCGCACCGGCCGGCGCGTCTCCGCGCCCTCGGCGACGCTTCCGGGGACGCTCGCGCAGGCACGCACGGCCGCGCCGCGATTCGGGGATCGCCCGACGGACCGGCGGTCGGGGACCGGGCGGGGGCTGCGATATCATGCGGCGTGACGCTGCACGTATCCGACCGCGTGGCGGCGGCGCTCACGGAGCGACGACCCGTCGTCGCCCTCGAGTCCACCGTCGTCACGCACGGCCTCCCCTACCCCCAGAACCTCCGCCTCGCCCGCGACCTCGAAGCCGTCGTCCGGGACGAGGGCGCCGTCCCCGCCACCATCGGCGTCCTCGACGGGCGCCTGGTGGTCGGGGTCGACGACGCCGACCTCGTCCGCCTCGCCGAGGCGGGACGGGACGGGGCGGCCGACAAGGCCTCGCTGTGGAACCTGGCCGCGATCGTGGCCCAGCAGCGCATGGCCGGCACCACCGTCGCCACGACCCTGCACGCCGCCGCAGCGGCCGGGATCGAGGTCTTCGCCACCGGCGGAATCGGCGGGGTCCATCCGCCCGACGAAGGGGCCACGGCGGCGCTCCCCGGGGGCGCGGCACGCCGCACCGGTCCGGCGACCGTGGTGCGCGACGAATCGGCCGATCTGCATGCCCTGGCCCGCTACCCCGTGACGACGATCTGCGCGGGACCCAAGAGCCTCCTCGACGCGGCCGCAACGCTCGAACGCCTCGAGACCCTGGGCGTGCCCGTCGTGGGCTACGGGACCGAGCGGCTCGCCGGCTTCCTCGCCGAACCGCTCGACCTCGACGTGCCCGCCGTCGCCGACACCCCCGGCGCCGTGGCACGCATCGCCCTCGCCCACCGGCGCCTCGGGCGGCCCGGCGGGCCGCTCGTGTGCCGCCCGGTCGAAGCGCCGCTGCCGCGTGCGAGCTTCGATGCCTGGCTCGCCGAAGCCCGTGCCGCCGCGGCCCGGGCCGGCGTACGCGGCAAGGCCGTGACGCCGTTCCTCTTGCGCGAGCTCGCGGAACGCTCGGACGGCGCGACGGTCGAGGTCAACCTCCGACTGCTCGCGGCGAATGCCCGCCTCGCAGCGCGCGTCGCGGCCGCCCTCGTGGCCGCCGACGACGCGTCCGACTCGGCGGCGCCCACCGCACCCCCACCCCCCCTGGCAGGAGCCCCTACATGACCGACGCCGGCAGCCCGCCAACCGACCCCTCGACGACGGCGACCGACGGGGGGCGCAACGAACGTCTCGGCACCGTCCTGCGCCGGGCGCGCGAGCGCCAGCAGCTCGAGCTCGGCGACGTCGCCGAAGTCACCCACGTGCGCCGCGACTACCTGCGCGCGCTCGAAGAGGGCGACTACGACGCGCTGCCCGAGGACGTGTACGCACGCAACTTCCTGCGGCTCTTCGCCCAGACGGTGGCCCTCGATCCCGCGCCGCTGCTCGACCAGTTCGCGCGCGAACGGGGGCGGTCCGAGGGGCGCGCGACCCAAGCGCCGACC
>CBDUCW010000056.1:0-10786 GCA_965365745.1 uncultured Trueperaceae bacterium | reverse complement strand
TGCAGCATCCTCCGGGCCGCCGTCGGCCGGCTCCACGGCCTCGGCCGCAGGGATCTCGTTGTCGCCGTGCACCGCCCGCTCCTCGGCTGCGTCGATCCGCCCGGCACCGTCCGCCTCCTCCCCCGCCCCGTCCGCGAACGGATCCGCGCCGCCGGCCGCCCCCGGTTCGTCGTTCGCTTCGGGCGCGTCGGGCCACGCTTGCATCCCATCGGGAAGCGGCTCCGGGGTGGGGTCGAGCGCCTCGTCCCCGGCCATCACGCGCGCGAGGTAGTCGAGCACGTCGCGCTCGACGACCTTTCCGTCCGCGCCCGTCCCTTCGAGACTGCGCCAGTCGACGTTGTTCTCCTCGGCGAGACGCCGAGCGAGCGGCGAGATGTTCGGATCGGTCACGCTGTCCTCCCTACGGGCGGGCGCCGGCGGCGCTCCGTCCGGATACGACACGTCTGCAACGTCCCAGCATCGCGGGACGGCCCCGCGCACGCAGCGAAAATGCCCACTCCCCGCGGGGCGATCGGGGCGTTCGGCACGGTATCGTCGGCCCCGTGAAGGAACTCCATCCGGACGCCTACCGGGACGCGCTCGCGGCCGGCGCGGCGGTCGTCGACACCCGCCCGGCGCCAGCCCGCCGCCGCCGGCCGATCGACGCCGACGCGGCGCTGAGCCTTCCCGAGGCCCAGGCGGGGGTACGTCCCGACCTCGACGCCGACCGGCCCGTGGTCCTGGTCTGCGAGTTCGGGCAGATGTCGCGGCTCGTCGGCCTGTACCTCGAGGCCGACGGCTTCCGCGACGTGGCCTCGCTCGCCGGCGGCCTGCGGGCGCTCGATCGGTCCGGCTGAGCGAGCCGAGCCGTCCGCGGCGTCCGAGCCGGACGGAGCGCGGACTCCGCGCGTCGGAGCTCGCACTACGGGCGCCACGCCTGGAACGGTGCGCCATCGATGAAGGTCTGCAGCAGCACGTCGTCGCCGGTCACCCGCACCGAGGCCGACACCCGTTCGCCGGCCGCGACCTCGCGATCGATCACCTTGCGCTCGCCGTCGTCGTCGCGCACGAGCAATTCGAGCCGGTAGGGCCGGGTCAACAGATTCGGCATGCCCAGGGTCGCGGGGTCGAAGCTGAACGGCACGATCCGCTGCCCCGTGCCCAGCGGATCGGCGGTCCCCGGCGACGACCGGGGCGTGCCCGGCGCCGGCGACGCGGCGCCCTCGGAAGGGCCGTCCCGATCCGGCGCCGTCGTCGTCGGTTCGTCGGCCGGCGGGTCGAAGGCGTCGGGGGCGTCGAGCAGGAAGTTCGCGCCGCCGGGCTGTCCGTTGATCGTCAGCGCGATCGGCGCCCCCGGGACGGTGAACGTCCACGGGTTGGTGGCGACCACGCCGCTCGGCGCGTCGTCGCGCTGGACGTAGGTGACCGGTCCGACGCGCAGTCCGCGGGCGCGCAGCGCGAGCTGCGCCCGCCACAGCGAGCGGCCCGCGAGGTCGGGTACGGCCACCACCGCGCCGCTCGAAAGCGCGTACTCGAGCGTGACGGCCGCGGACACCGGAACCTCGACGCCCGGAGAGGGGCGCTGCGCTTCGACGCGGCCGGGGGCGTCGAAGGAGATGTCGGTCGCGATCGCCTCGACCCGCCCGAAGCCCTCGGCCTCGAGGCGCCGACGCGCCTCGCCAACGTCCAGGCCGCGCACGTCGGGCACCGTGGCCAGCCGGACCTCGGGCCCGCGCGAGACCTCGAGCGCGAGCGGCTGCCCGATCTGCAGCGCGCTCCCCGCGCTCGGCGACTGCGAGACGACGACGCCGGGCGCCCGCTCGCTGGCCACGAAGGCGACCAGCCCCACGGCTCGCCCGAGGTCGCGCACGATCTGCTCCGCCTCGCCGACGTCGAGGCCGACGAGCGTGGGAACACGGGCGACTTCCGGCGGGGCGTTGACGCCCAGGTCCACCGTCCGGCCGCGCCGAACCACCGTGCCGGGGCCGGGCGATTGGCTGGTGACGAGCCCGGGGTCGAGCGTCGGCACGTTGTCGTTGTACGTGTTGACGTCGAGGTCGGAGCTCCGGAGCACCCGCTGCGCGTTCTCGAACGGGAGACCGACGACGTCGGGGAGCGCGACGACCCCGACGGTGAAGTAGTCGCGCGCGAGCCACGTCGCGAGCCCGGCGAGGCCCACCAGGCAGGCGACGACGAGCACGAGCCGTGCCGTGCCCCGCGGCCGGCCCGCCCTGCGGCGGCCGCCGTCGGTCCGGCGCGGACTGGTTCCGGATCGGGTCACGAGCGCGAGGATAGCACCGGCCTCTGAGCGCCGAATGGGAGTCGAGCGCGCCCGGAGACGCGTGCGCCCGCTGCTAGACTGCTTCGCGTGTCCGACCTTGATCCGCACCTTCCCCACCCGTTGGCGCGCATCGATCTGGCGGTCCTCGCCGACGGGCTCGAGGGCCCGGGCCTGGCGTCCGCGCGGCTCGAGCTCCGTGCGCTCGCTGCGCTCCGCGAGGCGGGCGTTCCGCTGGCTCCGGCCGTCGTCGTCCCGCCCGCCGTCGAGGAGCGCTTCTACCGGCTCAACAACCTCGCCGAACGGCTGCAGGATCTCTTCGTGGGCGTCGACGCCGGCGACCCCGACGAGGACGACCTCGAGGAGCGCGCTCCGGAGGCCCGGGCGACGCTGCGCACGGCCTACCTGCTCGACGAGTTCGTCGACGCCTTCTACGCCTCGCTCGACGCGCTCCCCGCCGCGCTCGAGGTGCGACGTCCCGGAGCGGGCGGCGAGCGGGTGCGCCGCGGGCGCCCGGCGCTGCTCGCCCTCAAACGGCTCTGGGAGGCCGACTGGACCTTCGAAGCGCTCCTGGCCCGGACCGCCCGGGGCGGCGGCTTCGTTCCGACGGCCCGCCCCGTTCTCGTGCACGGTCCAACGCACGATCTCCGGGACGCCGAGCCGGCCGGTCGCGACCCCGTCCCCGGCGACACGTCGGGCCGCGACGACGACGCCGAGTTGCAGGCCTCGGCGCGCCGCGCGCTGGCCGCGTACGGGCTCGGGGCGCTGCGCATCGGCGCCGCAGAGGGCGGCGTCGCTCGTCTCGACGTCCGCGAACTCGCCGCCGACGAGTAGCGCTCCGCGCCCCGCGCGGGGGTGTGGCGGCCCGGCGCGGCGCGGCACGAGGCCGACCGGCGCGCGTCGGCCATGCGGCAGAACCGTGGCGGCGGGAGGCTAGAGTGATCGCATGCCGTGGTTGACCCCGCAATCGCTCGATCCGGAGGCCGACGCCGAACTCCGGACCTTCGTGGGCGGACTCGCCGAGCGACTCGACGATCCGGCCCTCGATCGCAACGACGTGGTGCGGGATGTGTTGGCGCAAGCCATGCACGGCCTGCCGTGGGATGCGCTGCGTGGCGACGCCCCGATGGCGGCGTTCGCGCTCGACCCGCGCAACGTCACGCTGGAGGCCGAGCACTACATCGCCACCGATCGGGAGGCGTTCCTGCGCGTCAAACCGCTGCTGTGGCTCTGGAAGTCGCTCGACCAGACGCCGCTCGGCCAGTCGGTCACCTCCGGCCTCGCCATCCGAGAAGTGCTCGCCCAGCGCATCTTCAAACGGGCCGGCCGCAACCTGAAGATCTTCCAGAACGTCGAAGTGTCGGTCGGCTACAACATCGAAGCCGGCAACGACGTGGTGATCCACCGCCACGTCTTCCTCGACGACATCGGCGGGATCGAGCTCCACGACGGGGCTTCGCTCTCGGACTACGCAAACGTCTACTCGCACACGCACGACGTGCGGGAGTCGCCCGACGTCACCCTCAAGCGCACCGTGATCGGACGCGGCGTCCGAATCGCCTACCACGCCACGGTGCTCGCCGGAACCGTGCTCTCGGACGACTCGATGCTCGGCGCCTTCGCCCTGGCCACGCACGACCTCGATCCTCACGTCGTGGGGCTCGGGATCCCCGCCAAGCCGCGCGTCTGGAAGGAGCGGGCCGGCGATCCGCGCTGGCGCGCGATCCGCGTGGATGCGGGCCTCCGGCCTCCGCCCGAGGAGGTCCGGGCGAATCCCGAATTCGCCGGCACCGATGCCGATGCGAACCCCAACGCCCCGGCGCGTTGGGCGCGGGAGGCCGAGGCCTCCGCTTCCGATCCGTCCTCGGGCGCGCGCGAGGACGCCGGTCGCGAGGCCGCCGTCGATCGCGACGCGTCGCCGTCGTCGTAGGAGCGAGCATGCCGTCCTGGACCCGCCTGCTCGCCATCGCCATGCTGGTCGTGGCGGCGGGCGCCTGCTGCCCGGTCCCGCTCGCCGGCAGCGGCACCGGCACCGACCCGGCGACAGGCGTCATCGGCACGGTGCTCGCCCACGATCGCGACGTCACCTGGCTGCAGCTCGACGGCGGCCCGCGCCTCGCCGTGCGGCCGCCGCTGGACTTCGAACCCGGCACGTCGGTCTACGTGGTCGGGTCGCTGGCCGCGGACGGGACGCTGCAGGCCGCATCGGCCCGTCCCGTGCTCACCGCGGGCGGCGACGGCGCGCCGAACGACTGAGCCGGCGACCGGAGCGAGTCGCCGACGCCGACCCCTTCGTGCAGCGCGCGGCGCCGGAAGCGGGCTACTTGCGCAGGCGGGTCGCGGGAACCACCGCGTTCTGGCGATATTGCGTGGTCGACTCGAAGCTGGCGAAGGCGTCGGGGTCGGCCTTGCGGACGATCGCGAGCGCCTTGGGTACGCGGCGACGCGGCATGACCGAGAAGGCGACCGTGACCCCGCCGTCGCGCCCCTTGGCGTTGAGCTCGGTCACGACGAACCCCGCCTCCCGGAGCGCGGGCGCCACCGACGGCGTGTTCGTGCGACTCACGACCCGCATGAGCACGTCGCCGATCGCGATCCACCGTTCGATCGTGACGCCGATCACGGTGCCGAGCGCGTAGCCGAGCGCGTACGCCACGAACTGCACCGGGCTGCCGAGGTTGCTCAGGACCTGCGCGGCCGCGAGCAACCACACGAGCGACTCGGCGAAGCTGAGCGCACCGGCGAGGAGGGGCCGGCCGCGCACCAGCATGGCGATGCGGACCGTGCCGAGGGCAACGTCGGCGATGCGCAGGCCCACGATCCCGAGGGCCCCCAGCAGCGTGACGAGGTCCATCCCGAGGGTCAGCGCTCGCCCGAGGCGTCGCGGAGCGCGGCCGCGGCCACGGCCGCCGCACCGATGACCCCGGCGTCGGTGCCGAGTTCGGCCGTCCGGATCTCGGGGACGGGGTAGCCCTCGAGCCAGGCGGCCGCGGCGCTGCGGATGCGCCCGAGGTAGAACTCGCCGGCCTGGCTCATCCCTCCCCCGAAGACGAAGCCCTCGGGGTCGAAGATCTTGACGAGGTTCGCGACGCCGATGCCCGTGAAGCGGGCGGCGTTGTCGACGATCGCCAGGGCCTTGCGATCGCCGCCCTGGGCCAGCTCGAACACCTCGGCGGTGGCGAGCTCGCGGCCGAAGGCGTAGCTGCCGTCGCGGGCGATGGCCCGGCCGGCGGCGATCGCCTCGAGACCGCCCGAGTGGCCGTCTCCGCCGACCGGCCCGCCGGGCAGCATCGTCATGTGGCCGATCTCGCCGGCGACCCCGTTCGCCCCGCGGATCACGGTGTCACCGATGAACAGACCGCCCCCGATCCCGGTGGAGATCGTCACGTAGACGCTGCTCTCGAAGTCGCGCGCCGCGCCGAAGAGGTGCTCGGCGTAGCCGGCGGCGTTGGCGTCGTTCTCGAGCGCCACGCGGCGGTCGAGCCGCGCGGAGAGCGCATCGACGATGGGGGCGTTCTCCATGCCGGGAATGTTCGGGGCGAACAGCACCCGGCCGTTGCGGAAGTCGAGCGGGCCGGGCGTGCCGATGCCGACCGCGTCGATGGCGTGCCCGCGCTCGAGCAGCACGGTGGCCGCCTCGACGAGCGCTTCCAACACGTCGGCGAAGCCGGTCTGCGGCGTGGCGATCCGGGTCCGATCGAGCACGGTCGCGCCGCGAGCCACGGCCGCGGCGATCTTGGTCCCGCCCAGGTCGAGGCCCAGCGTGGTCGGCGTCGCGTCGGTCACGGGCTCACCCCCGCCTCGCTGCGTCGGCCGTCGAGCACGGCCTCGGCCGACTCGGCGATCATGCGCTCCTCGTCGGTGGGGATGACGAAGATCGCCGGCTTCCTCGGCCCGTCGCGACCCTCGGACTCGTCGGCGGCGTCGATGCGACGGGCGTTCACAGCGTTGGCCTGGGGGTCGATGCGCAGGCCGAGGAACTCGAGCCCCGCCAGCGACTCGGCCCGGATCGAAGCGTCGTTCTCGCCGATGCCGCCGGTGAACACCACGGCGTCGAGGCCGCCCATCGCGGCGGCGTAGGCGCCGATCGTCTTGCGGATGCGGTAGGCGAACACCGCGAGCGCGCGGCGCGCGCCCCGGTGGCCCCCGTCGGCGGCGTTGCGCACGTCGCGCATGTCGTTCGAGACGCCCGACACGCCGAGCAGGCCGCTGCGCTTGTTGAGCAGGTCGTCGAGCTCGTCGACGTCCATCCCGTTGCGCAGCAGGTGGAGCAGGACGCCCGGGTCGATCGAGCCCGCGCGGGTGCCCATCAGGAGCCCGTCGAGCGGGGTGAGCCCCATCGTCGTGTCGACGCTCTCGCCGCGATCGACGGCGGTCGCCGAGGCGCCGTTGCCGAGGTGCAGCGACACGATCCGCAGATCGTCGCGCGGGACGCCGAGCTCCCGCGCCGCCAAGCGGCTCACGTAGTCGTGGCTCGGCCCGTGGAACCCGTAGCGCCGAATCCCGTCCTGCGTGTAGAGCTCGTGCGGGAGCCCGAAGAGGAACGCACGTGGCGGCAGGGTGGCGTGGAACGCCGTGTCGAAGACGGCGACGTGCGTCGCGCCCGGCAGGTGGGCCTGGGCCGCGCGGATGCCGGCGACGTTGGCGGGGTTGTGCAGCGGGGCCAGGGCGGCGAGGCCCTCGATGGTCTCGAGGACGTCGTCGTCGATGCGCACCGGCGCGGTGTAGGCTTCGCCCCCGTGCACGACGCGGTGGCCCACCGCCTCGACGTCCTCCGGATCGAGGACCTCGCGCAGCAGGTCGAGCACGTAGCGGAAGGCCTCGTCGTGGCGCTCGAGCGACGCCTCGTGCGCGCTCAGGCCGGGGAGGTTGCCACGCACGCGGCTGTCCGCTCCGAGGCGCTCGACGGTCACGGCGTGCCCGCGGGGCACCACCTTGACCTTCAGGCTCGAGGAGCCGGCATTGACGACGAGCACGGTGCGGGGCACGGCGACCTCCCGGGGTCGATCGGCAAACGGAGGGGGCGTTCTTCCGAGCGCGCGAGATCCCTGCAGCGAACGTGGGCGGCGGAGACCTCGCTCAAAACGTGGCAAGTCTACCAGGGACGTTCGCCGCCGCACGACGGGTCCCGTTCGTGTCGCCGACCCGTCGCAGACTTGAGTCTGTCAAACTCAGGTTTTGTAAACCGGTTCACAGCTCGCCGTGCGCCCGCGGCGTACGATTGCGCGAGGAGGCCAGCCGTGTATCGCATCTTTTCGGTGGACGAAGCCAACCGCCTGCTGCCGGTCGTCGACGAACGACTCGAGGCCCTGCAGGCCCGCATCGCGTCGGTGGAGCAGCTCCGCGATCGGCTGGGGGCGATGAAGCCGGCCTCGGTCGCCGCCCGCAACGCGGCGGTGGAGCTCGAATTTTTGCTCCGCGACGTGCGCGACCTCAAGCTCGACATCGACCGACTCGGCGTGCACCTGACCAGCGTCGAGGACGGCACCGTCGACATCCCTGCCAAGGTCGCGGGCGAGCTCGTCTGCCTCGTGCACGCGGTCGGGGACGACGAAGTGACCCACTACCACCGGATGACCGACGACGTGGCGCTCTACCCCCTCGGCGGTGCGGCGGCCGCGCCGGCGTCGAGCGACGCCACGCCCTCGGGCATCGACGACGGCGGCCCGCCCCGCACGACCGCCTGACCCCGACCCCCCCCTGCACGATCCTCGTGCGATCTCAGCCGGCCGTGCCGCTCCCCAGGGCCAGGGCGGCGCTCCGCTGCGCCCCGTCGCCGTCGACCTCGGCCACGAGGCGCGGACGAAACCCAAGCGCGTCGGCCGCAACGAAGTGCAGCTCGGCCTCGCCGATCGGCGGCGCCATGCGCTCGGGCACCGTGCGCGGCGTGTAGCCGTGCACGTGGCCGAACACCACGGCGTCGGGCGACCAGGCTTCGAGCGCCTCGGTGAACCCGCTGGCCTCGAGCTGGGGGTTCGTGGGCGGGTAGTGCATCATGGCGATCTTCATCCGCACCGTGCCGGGTTCGGCGTCGGCCTCGATCCGCCGCGCCGCCGCGAGCGACAGGCCGAGCCGGTCGACCTCGCGCCGGTAGATCTTCTCGTCGTGCTCCTCGAAGCCGTGGCTGCCCGGACAGTTCCAGCCGCGCGTTCCGGCGATGAGCACCCCGCGCTCGAGCAGCGCGTCGTTCTGCAGCGCGTGCATGCCCTCCGGGAGCGCCCGTCGCACCTTCGAGATCGACGACCACCAGTAGTCGTGGTTGCCGCGCAGCAGGATCTTCGCGCCCGGGAGCGCCCCGATGGCCTCGAGATCGGGCGCCGCTCCGTCGAGGCCCATCGCCCACGAGATGTCGCCCGGGACGAGCACGAGGTCGTCGTCGCCGACCGTCGCACGCCAGCCGTCGAAGAAGGCATCCGGGTGGCCGAGCCAGCCGGCGCCGAAGATGTCCATGGGCTTCGGATCGGCGCTCGAGAGGTGCGGGTCGGCGATGGCGAAGATCCTCACGGCGCCGCCGCCTTCGTCGGCCACGGCTGCGGGCTGCGCTGGACGCCGCGCCGCGACGCCTCGGGCAGGGCCGTCCAGGCGGCGCAGGGCGCGCGACCCGTCCGCGGATGGCGCCAGCCCCCCGCCACCTCGCACCACGGCGCGAGCACGAAGCCGCGCTCGAACGCCCGCGGGTGGGGCAGCTCGAGTCCGGGCTCGTCGCGCACGGCGTCGCCGATCGCGAGCAGGTCGAGATCGATCACCCTCGCGGCCCAGCGGCGCCGACGCAAGCGTCCCTCCTCCCGCTCGATCGCGAGCAGGCCGTCGAGCAGACGACGCGGATCCCGCCACGCGGGCTCGAGCTCCAGCGCGACGACCGCGTTGAGGTAGTCGGGTTGCCCCGCGGGTCCGCCGACGGCTTCGGTGCGCCACAGGCTCGAGCGGGCCGACACCGTGCCGAAGCGGCCGAGCGCTTCGGCCGCCGTGCCGAGGCGGAGCAGCGGATCGCCCAGATTCGAGCCCAGCGCGACGAACGCGCGGGCGTCCGCCGCCGCCCCGGTCATCGATCTCCGTCGCGCTGGGGTTCGTGCCGCCCATCGGTCGACCGTCCGCGAGCGACCTCGACGTAGACGTCGCGCACCACCCCGGGGAGCGGCGCGTGCGGCTTGTGCACGCGCACGACGGTGGCTTCGATCCGCGCGTCGTGGTCCAGCACGCCCTCGGCGATCGACACGGCGAGCGCCTCGATCAGGTGGAAGCGGCGTTCGGTGACGCGCTCGCGCACCAGCGCGAACACGCGACCGTAGTCGACCGTCGCGGCCAGATCGTCGCGGTCCGATATCGGTACCTCGAGTTCGACGTCGACGACGAACCGGGCCCCCAGCTTCGCCTCCTCGGCGAACACGCCGTGGTAGCCGTGGAACGCCATCCCTTCGAGCACGATCCGGTCGGTCCGCCCGCTCACGACCGCGCCCCCTCGGGGTCGGGTGCCGCGCCCTCGCGGCTCGACAGCAGCGCCGTCTGCACGGCGAACGCCTGCACGTGGGCCGCGACGTCGTGGGCACGAACGATGGCCGCGCCGCGGCGCGCCGCTTCGAGGTGCAGGGCCAGCGTGCCCGGGAGCCGGTCGCCCGGCTGCGGCGCGTCGGCGAGGCGGGCGATCAGGCTCTTCCGACTCGCGCCGATCAGCACCGGCGCGCCGTGCCCGGCGAGGCGGCGCGTGGCCGCGAGCAACGCCAGGTTCTGCTCGACCGTCTTGCCGAAGCCGATGCCCGGATCGATCACGACGCCGGGCACGCCCGCCTCGAGCGCGGCGGCGCGCGCCGCGAGCAGGAAGCGCTCGACCTCGGCGACGACGTCGTCGTAGCGGGGATCGGCCTGCATCGTCTGCGGTTCGCCCTGCATGTGCATGGCGACGGCGGCGACCCGACGTCCGCCGCAGAGCTCGCGCATCTCCGGGTTGCGCAAGCCGGTCACGTCGTTGACCAGGTGCGCTCCGGCGTCGAGCGCGGCCGCGGCGACGGCGGGCTTGCGGGTGTCGATCGAGATCAGGGCGTCGCCGTCGTCGGCCAGCGCCGCCACGACGGGAACCACGCGCTGCAGCTCCTCGTCGTCGGGCACCGGGGCCGCTCCCGGGCGCGTGGACTCCCCGCCGACGTCCACGATGCGCGCCCCGGCGGCGACCATGGACCGGCCGCGCGCGATCGCCGCGTCGGGTCGCAGGAAGGCCCCGCCGTCGCTGAAGCTGTCGGGGGTGGTGTTGAGCACGCCCATCACGAGGGTGCCGCGCCAGCGCAGGCGGCCGTCGGGCGCGCCGGGCGCGGGGCGCCCGAGCTCCAGCACGTGCTCGCGGGCGGCGGCCTGGGAGCGGGTCGGCGCGGGGGGCGCAGGGGTCGATACCGTCACCCGCGCATGCTACCGCGTGCCTTCGGGCGCCCCCGACGCCCGCCCCACGGAGCGACCCCGCTGCCCTCGGACGGCCACGGATCCGTCGCGGCGACCCGAGCCGCGCGCCTCGCTCGTTCCGCAGGCCGCGCGGCCCCAGCC
>CBDUCW010000055.1:0-10806 GCA_965365745.1 uncultured Trueperaceae bacterium | reverse complement strand
GGGGCGGCCGCGTCCGGGCGCGCAGCCCCGCGGCGCCCGCCGGTTCGGGACCGACTCCCGCCCGCTCCGGATGCTCGGTTCCGCCGCGGCCGGCGCCGCAGCGGGCCGTATAGTGGTTCCCTCGCCCCTGTTCCATGCCGGACCGGTCCGTGCGCGCGCAGCGTGCGCCGCGCATCCGGTCGGCGGCCACGAATCGAAGGTGCACCCATGGGATCCACCCGTCACGTCCTCGTCGGTACCCGCAAGGGCCTGTTCCGCATCTCCCGCGACGAGCGCCACGGCTGGCGCAGCGAGGGCCCGATGCTCTCGGGGTGGGAGGTCTCGACCGTCTGGGCCGCCCCCGGCGGCGAGCGCATGATCGTGGGAACCACCCACTTCGTGCACGGCGCCTCGCTGCGCGAATCGACCGACGGCGGAGCGACCTGGACCGAGGTCGAGCAGGGCCCCGCCTACCCCGAGGAGCGCGGCCGCGAGCTCGAGAAGATCTGGCGCATCGAACGCAGCCGCCACGACCCGACGCGCTTCTACTGCGGGGTGGCCGAGGCCGGCTTGTTCGAGAGCCGCGACGACGGTGCGACGTGGCAGGAGAACCTGGGCCTGGTCGAGCACCCCACCTACCCCGACTGGCAGCCGGGGATGGGCGGACTGTGCCTCCACAGCATCGTCGAGCACGCCACCGATCCGCGGCAGATGTGGGTCGGCATCAGCGCCGTGGGCGTCTTGCACACGCGCGACGGCGGGGCCAGCTGGCAGGTGCAGCGCGACGGGATCCCGCAGGTGGTCACCGGCGACGACGACGTCGAGATCAACCGCTGCGTGCACCGGCTCGAGATCGACCCCACGAACCCCGAGCGGCTGTTCATGCAGTACCACGGGGGCGTGTTCCGCAGCGACGACGGCGGCGAGCACTGGGTGCGCATCGAGCACGGGCTCGATCACGTCTTCGGCTTCCCGATGGTGGTGCACCCCGACGGCACGCTCTTCGTCGTGCCGTTGGTCAGCGACATGGAGCGGCGCTTCGCAGACGGACGGGTGCGCGTGTTCCGCAGCCGCGACGCCGGTGCGACGTGGGACGAAACCCACGCCAACGACGCCGAGGGCCCGGTGCACGCGGCCGTGCTGCGCGACGCGATGTGCCGCGACGACCACCCCGACGCCCCGGGCGTCTACCTGGGCACCTCGAACGGCCTGGTCTTCGGCAGCCTCGACCAGGGCGAGACGTGGGACCGGCTGCCCGGCTTCTACCCGCGCATCAGCAGCGTCCGGGCCGTCGTCGGAGGCTGACCGTGCCGCACGTCTCGCTGCCGCCGCTGCTCGCCGACTACCTCGGGCCCGACGGTGCGGAGGTCGAGGCCCGCACCTTCGGCGAACTCAAGCAGCGGCTGTTCGCCGCCCACCCGACGCTGCGGCGGCACCTCGTCCACGAGGACGGCGCGCTGCGCACGCACCTCGTGGTGGCCGTCAACGATCGCATCGTGCACGGGCTCGACGACGACTTCGCCTTCGGCGACGCCGACCGCGTGGACGTGCTGCAGGCGGTGTCCGGCGGCTGAGGTCGGCCGCGGTCGCGGCGCTGGACCTGACGCATGAATCAGCCCTCGGACTCGAGCCGCGCCCCGGGTTGCGGGGCGGTCCGGGCCCGCGCTAGGCCTTGCTCTCCATCCAGCTCGCCCCGCGCGACGCCTCGACCTTGAGCGGCACGGCGAGCTCCATCGCCGAGGTCATCGCGTCGATCACCGTGCGCTCGATCTCGTCGACGGCGGGCACGGACACGTCGAACACGAGTTCGTCGTGCACCTGCATGATCATGGTGGCGTCGTCGCGGTCTTCGAGGCGGGCGTCGAGGTCGACCATCGCCACCTTGATCAGGTCGGCGGCGCTGCCCTGGATGCGGGTGTTGACCGCGAGGCGTTCGCCCTGGCGCCGCACCGCCGCGTTGCGGTCCTGCAGCTGCGGGATCTCGCGGCGCGTGCCGAGGATCGTGGTGACGTAGCCGTTCGCCTTGGCGAAGTCGACGCTCTCGTCGAGGAACGCCGTGATGCCCCGGTACCGATCCTTGTACGTGTCGATGAAGTCCTTCGCCTCGCTCTGCGGGATGCGCAGCTGCCGGGCGAGCCCGAAGGGGCTCTGCCCGTAGATGATCCCGAAGTTCACGGTCTTGCCGACGTTGCGCTGGAAGCTCGTCACCTCGGCGAGCGGGACGCCGAAGATCTGGCTGGCGACGAGGGCGTGGATGTCGCGGTCGTCGCGGTAGGCCTCGAGCAGCGCCGGGTCCTCGCTGAAGTGCGCCAGGAAGCGCAGCTCGATCTGGCTGTAGTCGGCGCTGAGCAGCACACGCTCGGGGTCCGACGGCACGAAGGCGCTGCGGATGCGCTTGCCCTCCTCGGAGCGCACCGGGATGTTCTGCAGGTTCGGATCCGAGCTCGACAGGCGGCCGGTGGCGGTGCCGGTCTGGTGGTAGCTCGTGTGGATCTTGCTCGAGTCCGGCTGCACGTAGTCGGGCAGCGTGTTGAGGAAGCTGTTTCGCAGCGTGGCGAGCTCGCGCAGGTCGAGCATGATGCCGGGCAGCGGGTGGTCGGTTTCGGTGGCGAGCGTCTCGAGCACGAAGGCGTCGGTGCTCGGGCCGGTCTTGCCGCTCTTGACCACGCGCATCTCGAGCGTGTCGAACAGCACCTCCCGCAGCTGCACCGTGCTGTTGGGGTTGAACTCGGTGCCGACCGACGCCTGGGCCTCGCGCTCGAGCGCCTCGATCCGCCCCTCGATCTCGTCGCGGATCGCTTCGAGCCGGTCGGTGTCGACGCGGACGCCGGCGTACTCCATGCGGGCGAGCACGCGGATGAGCGGGAACTCGACCGTCTCGAGCGCCTCGCGGAAGCCCTCCTCGTCGACCCGCGCGGCGTAGCGCTCGTACAGCCGCAGCGCGTAGTCGGCGTCCTCGGCGGCGTACGGCGCGATCGCGCCCTCCTCGATGTCGAGCATGCTCTTCTGGTTCTTGCCGCTGCCGATGAGGTCCGAGATCGGCGTCAGGCGGGTTCCGTACTCTTCGAGCACGATGCGGTCGAGGCCGTGGCCGCGACGCCCGGGCTCGAGCGCGCGGCTCGCGAGCATGGTGTCGAACACGGGCGCCGGCACGTCGAGGCCGGCCCGCCACAGCACCTGCAGGTCGTACTTGAGGTTGTGCGCGACCTTGACCGCGTCGCTGGCGAAGGCGGGGCGCAGCGCGTCGAGCACCGCCTCCACGGGCAACGTCTCGGCGACGCGGCTGGCGACGGGGATCCACACGGCGTCGCCCGGCTCGAGCGCGAAGCTGAAGCCCACCAGGTCGGCAACCGCCGGCGTGGTGCTCGTCGTCTCGGTGTCGAACGCGAAGCGCGGGGCCCGGGCGAGCTCCCCCGCGTAGGCGCGGACCTCGTCGAGCGTGCGCAGCACGCGGGTCTCGGTCTCGGCCGGGGCCTCTTCGTCGGGGACGTCCGGCGCGTGCTCCACGCCGAGGTCCTCGAGGAAGGTGCGGAAGCCGAGCTCCTGGTAGATCGCGGCGAGCGCCTCGCGGTCGGGCGCCGACACGGCGCAGGCTTCGAGGTCGAAGGCGACGGGCACGTCGCGCCGCAGCGTCACCAGCGTGCGGGTCAGCTCGGCCTGCTCGCGGTGCGCGGCGAGGTACTCGGCGCGCTTGGGGCTCTGCTCCTCGGCGTGGTCGAGCACGCTCTGGGCGTCGCCGTACTGCTCGAGCAGCTTGATCGCCGTCTTGGGCCCGATCAGGTTCGCGCCCGGGATGTTGTCGGTGCTGTCGCCGGTGAGCGTCTGCACCTCGACGGCCAGCTCGGGCGGGTAGCCCTTCCGGTCGAGCAGGTTGCCCGCGTCGAGCATCGAGCCGTCCTTGGGGTCGTACATGCGCACCATGTCGGTGAGGATCTGGTGCAGGTCCTTGTCGCTGCTCACCACGCGCAGCTCGACGCCCGGCGGGATTCGCTCGGCGATGGTCGCGATGACGTCGTCGGCCTCGAAGCCCTCGACGCTGTAGCAGGGGATGTTCATCGCCTCGAGCACGCGCTTGGTGGTCTCGAGCTGGTCGGGCAGGTCGCTCGGCGCGTCGTCGCGGTGCGCCTTGTAGTCGGGGAAGAGCTCGGCGCGAAACGTCGTGCTGTCGCGCACGTCGAAGGCGACCGCGAGGTAGTCGGGGTCGTCGTTCAGCAGGCCCTGCACGAGCCGCGTGAACAGGTACACCGCCTTGACGGGGTCGCCGGCCGGGCTCGTGAGCGGCTGCATGGGCGCGAAGTAGCTGCGCCAGATGTGCGCGTTTCCGTCGATCAGGTAGAAGGTCTTCATGGCAGGGGGACGTCCTCGGGAGGGGCGGAGCTCGAGCGGGGCGACCCCCCAAGCCTACGGCGTCGCTCCGGCTCGGCTCGTGTCGCGAACGCCCCCTCCGCCGTCGTGCGTCGCACGGCGCGTGGGACGCGGGGCGCACGGCACGCGCCGCGCCCACGACCCGCGGCCGCGGGTAGATTGATGCGACCCGGAGGTCGTTCATGATCGAAGAAGCGCTCGGAGAGTTCTACATCGGCGACGAGTACGACGTCGTCCGCGGCGAAGCCACGGGGCGGCGCGTCACGTACGACGCCAAGGACCTCACCACGCACGGGCTGATCGTCGGCATGACCGGCAGCGGCAAGACCGGCCTCGGCATCAGCATCCTCGAAGAGGCCGCGCTCGACGGCGTGCCCGTGCTCGCGCTCGACCCCAAGGGCGACATGGGCAACCTGCTGCTCACCTTCCCCGACTTCCGCCCCGAGGACTTCGAGCCGTGGGTCGATCCGGCGGCCGCGCAGCGCGAGGGGCTGTCGCTGCGCGAGTACGCCGCGTCGCAGGCCGAGCTGTGGAAGACGGGGCTCGCCCGCAGCGGGCAGGGCCCCGAGCGCATGCGGCGCCTTCGCGCGGCCGCCGACTTCACCCTCTTCACGCCGGGCAGCCGTGCCGGCGTACCGCTGAACATCCTCGGCAGCTTCGCGGCGCCGAGCGAGGCCGAGCGCGCCGACGCCGACCGCATGGCGGAGCGCATCGAGGCGACCGCCACGAGCCTGCTGACGCTGCTCGACGTCGATGCCGACCCGATGACCTCCAGCGAACACGTGTTCCTCGGGCACGTGCTGCAGCACGCGTGGAGCGCGGGGCGCGATCTCACGCTCGAGCAGCTCGTCGAAGCCGTGATGCGTCCGCCGTTCGACCGCATCGGCGTGATGGACCTCGACACGGTGTTCGGGCCCAAGGACCGCACCGCGCTCGCGATGCGCATGAACAACGTGCTGGCCAGCCCGAGCTTCGCGGCCTGGCTCGAGGGCGAGCCGCTCGACGTGCAGCGGCTGCTCTACACGCCCGAGGGCAAACCGCGCGTCAGCGTGGTCAGCGTGGCGCACCTCGGCGAGGCCGAGCGCATGTTCTTCGTGTCGCTGCTGCTCGAGCAGGTCGTGGGCTGGGTCCGGCAGCAGTCGGGCACGACCAGCCTGCGCGCGCTGCTCTACATCGACGAGCTGATGGGCTACATGCCGCCGGTCGCCAATCCGCCGTCCAAGACGCCGCTCCTGACGTTGCTCAAGCAGGCCCGCGCCTACGGGCTCGGGGTGCTGCTGTCGACCCAGAACCCCGTCGACCTCGACTACAAGGGCGTGAGCAACACCGGCACGTGGTTCGTGGGGCGGCTGCAGACGGAGCAGGACAAGGCGCGGCTGCTCGACGGCCTCACCCGCGCGGCGCCCGACGCGGGCGCCGACGGGACCGATCTCGACGCGCTGATCTCGTCGCTCGGCAAGCGGCAGTTCTACCTGCACAACGTGCACGAGAGCGCGCCCGTCACCCTGCGTACGCGCTGGGTGATGAGCTACCTGGCCGGGCCGCTGTCGCGCGAGAAGATCGAACGCCTGACCCCCGAACGTCCCGCCCCGGCGACCGACGCGAGCGGGATCCGCGCGGCCGACGGCGGCGACGCCGGACGTCGACCCGCGATCGGGACCGAGGTGGCCGAGTTCTTCGTGCCGTCGACCGAGCCCGAGGGCGTGATCTACTTCCCGCACCTGCTCGCCCTCGCCGACGTCAGCTACGCCGACCGCTCCGCGGGGGTCCACGCCGCCTCGACCGTGACCCGGCTCCTCGAACCCGCCCCGAGCCCGGCGCCGATCGCCTGGTCGGCCGCCGAGGCCGTGCAGCTCGACCCGCAGCGGCTCGAAGCGAGTCCGGTCGCAGGCGCGTCGTTCCGCGAACTCGGCTTCGACGTCGGCCGCGACGCGCTCGAGGACGCCGAGACGCTGTTCGAGCGGCACCTCCAGGACGCCGCCGCCCTCGCACTGCACCGCCACGACGCGACCGGGCTGACGCAAGGGGTCGACGAACCGCTCGACGCGTTCCTCGCCCGCGTCGGCCTGGCGATGCGCGAGACCCGCGACGCCGCCAAGGAGGCGATCCGCAAGCGCTACGCGTCCAAGCTCAAGACGCTCGAGAACCGCCTGCTTCGCGCCGAGCAGCAGCTCGAGGTGCAGAAGGAGCAGGCCGCCGGCAAGCGCGTGAACGCCGCGCTCAGCATCGGCACCGAGCTGATCGGCAGCTTCCTCGGTCGCCGCAGCGTGACGAGCACCAAGGTGAGCCGCGCGATGCGCTCGCTGTCGACGGCCCGCAAGGAGAGCTCCGACGTGGGCCGCGCCGAGGAGGTGCTCGAGCGGGTGCAGGCCGAGATGGCCGAGATGCAGGCCGAGCTCGACGCCGAGCTCGAAGCCGCGGCTGCCGCGCAGCCCAGCCTCGAGGACCTCGACCGCATCGAGGTGCGGCCCAGCCGCAGCGGCATCCACACGCACTTCGTCGCGCTCGCCTGGGTTCCCTTCCGCGAGGGGCGGGGCGGGCGCCTGGAACGCTGCGCCGACCTCTAGCGCCGATCCTCTCGTTCGCCCCGGCCGGGTGCCCGCGGCCCGCGCGCCCCGACGGTGCCGCGAGCAGCCGCGTGCCCGACGGCGTCGCGCTCGCGACGGGGCGTCGCCCGGACCGAGCGAGGGGCGCTACCCCGGGTCCAGCCCGTAGAGCTGCGCCAGCACGGTGCGCTCGTCGGCATCGGCGCCCGCGGCGTGCTCGCGGGCTTCGAGCCAGGTGCGCGCGGCGTCCTCGCCGCGCCCGCCCAGCTCGTAGCCGCGGCTGATCGCAGCCAGGGCGACGGCCCGGTCGAACGGCGTCGCGTCGTCGGCCGCCGCGCGCAGCAGACGCTCGGTCCGATCCGCATGCCGCAGCGCCGTCGCCGACCACTCGAGGTGGGCGTAGACCGTCGTCACGAGCGTGGCCGCGCGCAACGCGTGCAGCGCGCCGCCGGCGATCGACCAGTGGTGCGCGCTCGCGTGGGCGGCGTCGATCAGTGCGTGCGCTCCGTCGTCGTCGGCGACGCCCCGCTCGAGCAGGGTCCACGCCAGGTTGTTCAAGTCGACGGCGAAGCGCCGATGCGCGGTGGCGAGATCGAGGTCGGCGTCCATGCCTCGAGCCTACTCGCCCACTGCGAGCGCGCCCCCGTCCGCAGCGCAGGGGCGCTCGGGCGGGGGCGCGACAGCCGCGGCGCGGGCCGCGGCCGGGTTCGGGGCTAGCGGTTCAGGTTGATGCTTCCGAGGCCGCCGTCGATGCGGACCAGCGCCTGCTCGCTGCGCGGTGCGTCGGCGTACTCGCGGGTCTCGTAGGCTCCGCCGACGGCCAGGAAGCCGTTGGCGTCGAGCGCGCCGATGCCGGTGTCCGCTTCGATGCGGACGGCCGCGCCGGCGGGCACCGTCACGTTGACTTCACCGACGCCGGCGTCGATGTCGGCTTCGTACGCACCCGACTCGGGCAGCACGATGCGGACTTCGCCCACGCCGGCGTTGACGCGCAGGTCGCGCAGGTCGACGTCGCGCAGGTCGAGCGAGGTGAGCCCGACGCCGGTGTTGACGGCGAGGTCGAGGCTCACACCGCGGGCCACGCTGAGATCCCAACGGTGGCCGCGGTCGCTGCGCATGTCGCCGAAGGACCAGACGCGGCGCTCGGACGTCACGTCGAACTCGACGTCGACCGTGTCGCCGTCGCGATCGATCCGCTGGTCGAGGCGCTGCCCCTCGGGGGTGCGGATCACGCCGCGCAGCAGGCTTCCGTCGGCGTTCGTCGAGGACAGGCGGAACTCGGCCACACCGGTCTCGACGTCGAGCTCGAGGTTGCGTGCCCCGTCGATGGGGATGTCGATCTGGGTCTCTTGGACGTTGGTCGACGAGAACGAGGTGTTCGTGCCCAAGACGTTGCCGAGCGGGCCGAGCCGGCCGAAGGCGGCCAGCACCGCGACGATGGCCACGACGAGCCAGATCGGGACGCGGTAGCGGCCGCGGGTGAGGAGGTCGACGCCGAGCGCGATGAGCGCCACGGGCCACAGCGAGAGCACCGACAGGAGCGCGTCGGCGCGCAGCCAGCCCACGTTGAGGGCCAACATGAATGCGCCGGCGAGGATCAGCAGGAGCGCGAGCGGAAGCGCGCTGCGCCCGCCGTTGGACGACGAACGGCGGTCCGGGGGTGGGCTCGACGGCGGAGGGGTGGGGGTGTCGGCTGGGGTCATTGGGAATCTCCTTGGCGGGGGCGGGGGGATCGGCGGGCGGTTCGGGCGGTGGGACGCCGCCCGTGCCGAGGGGCAGGGCCGTCCCGTGGAACGCCTTCACCCTACGAACCGCAGCCGGGCCGCGCCTCCGTCGTTGGGCGGACGTTCCGCGTCCGCCTCGCGCATGACTCGACGCCCGACCCGTGGCGGGGTCCGGGGGGCGCCCCGCCCCGCCTCGGCACGTGCCTCCGTCGCGGCCCGTCGCGACGGACGGAGGCCCGCCGACCGCCCTTCGGCCGCCCTTCGGCCGCCCCGCGAAGGTGCCGGCGATGGCGGATCCCGGCTACGGTCTCGATCGCCGAGCGCTGGTAGCGTCCGCGCCATGACGCCACTTGACTTCGACGATCGCCCGTCCCCCACGGAGCGGGTGAAGCCCGCGCGCACGGCGCACGGAGCGCCCCGCGTCCGCACCGCGCTCCGCCCGAACCGACTCGCTCCGCTGCTGTTCGCCCTCCTCGCCGCGCTGGCCGTGGTCGTGGCCTTCGGCACGGCGCGCGGTCACGAGGACACCGGCAGCACCGGCCGCAGCCTCCTCGAAACGATCGAGGCCCACCCCGAGCTGTCGATCTTCGCCGAGATCCTCGCCGCCTCGGGCCTCGGCGAGCGTCTGGCCACGACCGGCACGCTGACCGTGTTCGCCCCGTCGAACGCCGCCTTCGCCGGCTTCGACGAGGCCGAGCTCCGGGCCCTGGCCGACAACCCCGGGACGCTGAACTTCGTGCTCCGGCACCACATGGTCAACGGCGCCATCCCGGCCGCGGCCCTCGGGCGCAGCCCGACCTTCAGCACGCTGCAGGGCAGCGAGCTGCTCGTCGATGCGTACGGAAGCGCGATCCGCATTTCGGGCGCGCGCGTGCTCGCCACCGACCTCCGCGCGACCAACGGCGTCGTCCACATCGTCGGCGGACTGCTCACCCCGCGCGCGGATTTCCCGAACAAGAACCAGAGCAGCATCCCGCTCGGCGGATCGGGCGCGGGAACCGGGCGCACCTCGAACTAGCCCCTCGCTGCCTCTCTGCTCGAGCGCATCACCCCGCGCCGTTCGGCCCGTCCGAACGGCGCGTGGCGTATTCTCGGGGTATCAACCCGCGTATGCACCTGACGGCTCGAAGGGAGTCAGCCGTGATCACCACGACCCTCCACGATGGACACAGCCCACGCCCCGACACGCTCGAGGCCTTCGGAATCGCACGGGCCAAGCACGTCCACTGGAACCTCACGACCTCGGAACTCGTGGGCGAAGCGATGCGCCACAGCGAAGGGCAGCTGGTCCACCTCGGCCCGCTGGCCGTCGACACGGGCAAGTACACCGGGCGCTCGCCCAAGGACAAGTTCGTCGTCCGCGACGAGGCGACCGAAGCGCGCGTCGCGTGGGGCGACGTCAACCAACCGATGTCCCCCGAGCACTTCGACGTGCTCGAGACGGACATGCTGGCGCACACCGTCGGGCGTGAGCTCTACGTGCAGGACGTCTTCGTGGGCGCCCACCCGGACTACCGCGTGCCGGTGCGCGTGATCACCGAGTACGCCTGGCACAGCCTGTTCGTGCGCAACCTGTTCGTGCGCCCGACCCGGCGCGCGCGGGCGCAGCACGTGCCCGAATACGTGATCCTCGACCTGCCGTCGTTCCGGGCCGAACCCGCGCGGCACGGCAGCCACTCCGAGACGGTCATCGCGCTCAACCCCACCCGCAAGCTGGTGCTCATCGGATCGACCGAATACGCCGGCGAGATGAAGAAGTCGGCCTTCAGCCTGATGAACTACGAGCTGCCCGACCGGGGCGTGATGCCGATGCACTGCTCGGCCAACGTGGGCCCCGACGACGAGGTCGCTCTGTTCTTCGGGCTCTCGGGCACCGGCAAGACCACCCTGTCGGCGTCCTCGGAGCGCACCCTGATCGGCGACGACGAGCACGGCTGGTCGGAGGACGGCGTATTCAACTTCGAGGGGGGCTGCTACGCGAAGATCGAGCACCTCTCGGCCCAGGCCGAGCCCGAGATCTACGCCACCACGCGACGCTTCGGAACCATCCTCGAGAACGTGGTCGTCGATCCCGAGACGCGCCGCGTCAACCTCGACGACACCAGCAAGACGCAGAACACCCGCGCCGCGTACCCCATCAGCCACATCCCGAACGCGAGCGTCGTGGGCTATGCCGGCCAGCCCAGCAACGT
>CBDUCW010000054.1:0-10818 GCA_965365745.1 uncultured Trueperaceae bacterium | reverse complement strand
GCGGCCGGTCGCCCGCACGTCGAACTCGACGACATCCGCCGGGCCGCCTACCCGGCCCTGCGGCACCGCCTGCTGCTCTCCTTCGAGGCCGAGGTCGAAGGCATCCAGGCCGACCGCGTGATCGACGAGGTGCTCGACCGCCTCGACGCCGCGCCCTGAGGCCGACGTGATCTCGGCGCAGAGCCGCGTTCTGCTCGACCGCTACGCCCTGGCCTCGAACGCGCTCGCCCGCACGTCGGGCGAGCGGCAGGCCACCGAGGCGGGGCAATCGGTCGAGTTCCGCGACTTCCGCCCCTACCAGCGCGGCGACGAGCTCCGCTACGTCGACTGGCGCGGCTACGCCCGCACCGGCCGCCTCTACACGCGGCTGTTCCAGGCCGAGCGCACCATCGCGCTCCACGTGTTGCTCGACACCAGCGCCTCGATGCGGACCGGGGCAAAGGCCCGCTTCGCGCGGCGCGTGGCCGAGATCCTCGCCTACGCCGCGCAGAAGGACGCCCGCAGCCAGGTGCACCTCATGGACGGTCGGCACAGCCCTCCGGCCCAGGGCCGGGCGGGGATCGCCGAGACGTGGGCCTTCATCGGCACGGCGCCCGAGCTCGAGGGCCCCGACCCCACCCCCTACCGGGGCATCGCCGACTTCGCCCTCGGGTTGCCCCCGAACCGCGGCGCCGACGCATCGCAGTCGCACGGCCGGGCCGATGAATCCAGTGCTTCTCGCCCCCGCGGCACGGCGCTGCTGCTGGTCCTGTGGGTGCTCTCGTGGCTGGCCGCCCTCCTCCTGTGGAGCGACGCCCCGCGGTGCCGCCCTGGTGCTGGTGGTGAGCGACCTGTTCGACGAGGGATCGGTGCGCCCCGCCCTCGCCGCGCTCCGGGCGCGTGGGCTCGACGCCGGCTTCCTCCAGATCGTCGCCGGCGAGGACCTCGACCCCGACGAGGGATACCTCGAGGTCGTCGACCGCGAGAGCGGCGAGCGGCTCGACGTGTCACCCGACGACGTGCGCGCGTACCGAAGCTCCGTGCGGCGGCACCTCGAGCGGACCCGCACCGCGATCGTTCGCGCGGGCTTCCGTCACGTGCTGCTGCGCACCGAGGGCGAGAGCGACGCCGACCTCGAGCGCGCCGCCTTCGCCGCCCTGATTCGCGAGGGCGTGCTCGTTCGGCGCTGACGGCGAGCGGGATCGTCGACCGCGCGCGGTATGCTCGGCTGGCCGTGAACGCGATGATCGGAGCCCGCCTCGGCCACGGCCGCTGGCGCCCCTACCAACTGCTGCGCGTCCTCGCCACCGGCGCTCGTGCCCGCGTCTTCCTCGCGTCGGACGGCCGCGACGCCGTGGCGGTCAAGGTGTTTCCGCAGCGCATGCGCGACCGGGCCGAGAACGAGCTGCGCTGTGCGTCGCGCGTGCGGCACCCGAACGTCGTTCAGGTGCACGCCCTCGACGAGGTCGACGGCTACCCCGCGGTCGTGATGCGCTACTGCGAGGGGCGACGGCTCGGCGAGTGGCTGGCCACCGAGCCTGCGCTCGGCGCCGTCGTGCACGCGTTTTCGGACGTCCTGGCCGCGCTCGAGGCGGTGCACGCCGCGCAGCTGGTCCACCGGGACGTCAAGCCCGAGAACGTGATCGTCGACGCGAAGGGCGTCCCCCGCCTGATCGACTTCGACCTCGCCGTCGCCGAGGACGACGAAGCGGCGCTTCGCACGCTGGCGGGCACCGTGGCGTACCTCAGCCCGGAGCAGACCCGCGGCGAGCGGGCCACGCCGGCCTCGGACCTCTACGCCGCCGGCGTGATGCTCTACCGCGCGCTGACCGGCGAGGTGCCCTTCAGCGGCTCGGTGGACGACGTGGTCGCGGCCCATCGTCGAGACGCCGCGCCGGCGCCGTCCGCGTTCGATCCCCGCCTCGCCCCCTTCGATCCGATCGTCGGCCGGCTGCTCGAGAAGCGACCCGAGCTCCGCTTCGCCAGCGCCGCCGAGGCGCGCGAGCGGTTGACGCGCGTCGCGGTCCCGCACTAGGCGGTCGCTCGCCCGCTTCCGAGCCCACCGGGCGCCTCGAACCGGCGCGCGGCGGAGCCCGACGGTGCCGCGACGCGGGCGCTCCCGACCGTCCCGCGCGCGAGCCTGTACAATCTGCGGGTGATCGAACGGCTCACCCTCGTCGCGCTCGCAGTCCTGACGCTGTTGAGCCTGTGGTTCGCGCCCTGGGCGTCCATCAACCGCGAGATCGGGGCGCGCAGCGCGGTCCTCCTGCTCCCCAACCGGGTGGTCGACTTCACCGGGCGGACCGACCCGGTCGAGGTGCCGGGCCAGCGCACGGTGCTGATCGTGTCGGCGCTGGCGCTGCTGGGGGTCCTCGGGGCGACGGCGGCGCGGGGCCGAGGCAAGCACGTGGTGCTGCTCGTCGCCGGTGGGGCGCTGATCGCCACGACGGCGTGGGGCCTCACGGGCTTCGACGCAGGGATCCAGGACGCCCGCCTCGGAGCGGTGCGCGGCGAGATCCAGGATGCCCTCGATCGTCCCCGCGACCGCTACGACCTCGACCGCCTCGAGGCGCTGATCGCCGAGGTCGACGCGCTCGGCGTCGATGCGGCGATCGCCGAGGCCGACGACGCCGGCCTGCGCATCCGAAGGCTTCCGTACGGCAACTCCGGCTTCGCCCTGGCGGCGTTCCTCGCCTGGGTGACGGGCGCCCTGGCGATCGTGTTCGGCCTGCGGGCCTGGCCCCGCTACGGCCGGGCGCTCGACCGGTGGATGCCCACGGTGGCCGTTCCGCTCGTTTCGATCCTGCTCGCGTTGGCGGCCGCCGCCGTGGTGGTGCTCATCCTCCAGCCCACGCCGGTGGGCCGCGACATCGTCGTGGAAGGCGCCTTCGAGGGGCTCGTAGGCCGGCTCGACACGCTCTGGTACGCCTACCTGACGCTGTTCCAGAGCTCGTTGGGCACGGCCGAGGGATTCTTCGAGGCGCTCAAGTTCGCCACCCCGCTGATCTTCACGGGGCTGGGCGTCGCCTTCGGCTTCCAGGCCGGCCTGTTCAACATCGGTGCCCCGGGCCAGATGGTGCTCGGCGCGGTCGCCGCGATGCTCGTCGGGGTCTACGTTCCCGGCCCCGCGGTGATCGTCCTGCCGCTCGCCGTCGCCGCCGCCGCCGTGGGCGGCGGTCTGTGGGGCGCCCTGCCCGGGTGGCTCAAGGCCCGCTTCGGGGCCAACGAGGTCATCAACACGATCCTCCTGAATTTCGTCGCGTCGGCGCTGCTTCTGTTCCTGCTGTCGAGCAACCTCACCTTCGCGCAGGGTGCGCTGCGCATCATCTACGGCATCGGCGTCTTCGCGCTGGTGGCGATCGCCGTGACGCTCGTGCGCCCCATCCGACGCGCCAGCAAGAAGGCGCCGCGGGTGGCGCTGGCCACGTCGGCCGTGTTCCTGCTCGCGGTCGTCGTCTTCGCCGGGTGGCCGCGCGCCGGCGACGGGCCGGTGACGCTGCGCCTCCCGTTCAAGGTCGAGGGCTCCGAGCCCAAGTCGCAGCCGATCCGCGAGGAGGCGCGCCTGGCGCAGCTTCCCGACGTGCTGCGGGTCGGCAGCGATCCCGAGCGTCCCGACTCCGGGTTCGTCCCGCTCGCGGCCATCCTCGGCATTCTCGCCGGACTGATCGCCATCGGCCTCGTGCCGCGCTTCGGCGTTCGACGCCTGTGGCCGCGCATCGGTGTGTCGGTCGGCATCGGCGCCGCGGTGTTCGGGCTCGGCGCGCTCTTCGGGATCGCCTCGGTCGAACTCTCGGGGGTACCTCCGTCCCGTCTCAACGTGGCCTTCCTGATCGCGCTCGGCGCGGCCGTGTTCATGCAGTACTTCCTGTGGCGGACCAAGTGGGGCTACGAACTGCGCGCCGTGGGCCAGGCCCCCGAAGCGGCCGAGTACGGCGGCGCTTCGATCGCCAACAACATCGTGCTGGCCATGGCGATGTCGGGCGCGTTCGCCGGCCTCACCGCCACGCATTACGTGCTCGGGGGCGCGCTCGAGGACTTCTCGCTGCGCCAGATCCTGCCCACCAACGACGGCTTCGACGGCATCGCCGTGGCGCTGCTCGGCGCGAATCAACCGGTCGGGATCGTGCTGTCGGCGTTCCTGTTCGGCGTGCTGAAGAACGGCGGCTCGGTGCTCAACATCACCTTCCCCGACCTCACCCGTGACGTCGTCAACATGATCCTGGCCCTGGTGGTGCTGTTCATCGCCGCCAAGGGGTTCCTGCCCGAGCGCTTCACCGACCCGATCAAGCGCCGCGCCTTCGAGCGGCAGCGCGAGGAGGCCTCCGAGGACGGCGATTCCGGCGGAGGGGGGCCCGGCGCGGACGATCCGGGCGGCGGCGTCGGCGCACCGAACGACGGCGGGAACGTGACCGGCGGCACCCCGCCCGCGCGCGTCGAGCCCAACCCCGGAGGAACCGACTGATGGATCTCGTGCTCATCGGAGCCCTGCTCGCGTCGGTCCTGCGGGCCACCACGCCGCTCCTGTTCGCGGCGCTGGGCGGGTTGTTCAGCGAGCGCTCGGGCGTCGTCAACATCGCGCTCGAGGGAATCATGCTCTTCGGTGCGCTGGCCGCGGCCGTCACCGCCCAGCTCGTCGAGGCGCCCTACCTGCGGGACGACCCGAACGCGGTGGTCTGGTTCGCCCCCTGGCTCGGGCTGGTCGCGGCCGTGGTCGTCGGCGCCGCCGTGGCCTGGATCCACGCGGTCGTGTCGATCCGCTACAAGGCCGACCAGATCATCTCGGCGACGGCCATCAACCTGATGGCGATCGGCATCCCGGCGCTGCTCTTGGCGGGCCTGTACGACAACACCACGACCAGCCGGCCCATCGAGAACCGTCTGCCGCAGATCGGGATCGGCGACGTCAGCTTCAGCCCGCTCGTCTACCTCGCCTTCCTGCTCGTTCCGGTGGTGTGGTTCGTCGTGTTCCGCACCCCCTTCGGCCTGCGCCTTCGGGCCGTCGGCGAGCACCCGGAAGCCGCCGACTCGGTGGGCATCAACGTGCGGCGCATGCGCTACTACGGCGTGACCCTCTCCGGTGTGCTCGCCGGCCTCGGCGGCGCCTACCTGTCGATCGGCAACCTCGACCAGTTCATCGCGAACATGTCGAGCGGGCGTGGCTTCATCGCGCTCGCCGCGCTGATCTTCGGCAAGTGGCATCCGATCGGCGTGCTCGGCGCCGCGCTGCTGTTCGGAGCCTTCCAGGCGACCGAGGTGCTCCTCGGCGGCGGACAGCTGCTGCCGCCCACCGTGGTCCAGGCGATCCCCTTCATCCTCACCATGCTCGTGCTGGCCGGATTCGTGGGCCGGGCGATCCCGCCGAAGGCGATCGGCAAGCCCTTCGAGAAGTAGGGGGCCCCGCGTGGCGGCACCCGAGCTGCGCATTCGGGCGGTGGGCCCGGACGACTACCCCGCGCTGGCCATGATCTGGTCGGAGGCGTTTCCGGAGGAAGCGGTCTCGGCCGCAGAGCTGGCGCACCTCGACGCCGCGATGAAGCCGCCGTACCGGATGCAGCGTCTGGTGGCGGAGCAATCGGGCGCGGTGGTGGGCACGGCGGTCTTCAAGCACAGCGTGGGCTCCTTCCACCCGCAACGATTCCTCGTGGAGCTGGCGGTGGCCTCGGACCACCGGGGGCGCGGGATCGGCGCGGCGCTCTACGCACGGCTCCGCGAGGAGCTCGCGCCGCTGACGCCGATCGGTCTTCGCACCCAGGTGCATGCCGACGACGCCCGCGCCGTGCGGTTCGCCCGCGAGCGCGGCTTCGTCGAGACCAAGCGCGACACGGTGTCGGTGCTCGAGCTGGAGGCCTTCGATCCCGCGGTGTGGCGCGAGCGCGTCGAGCGGGTCGTGGGCGCCGGAGTGCGCCTCCGCAGCCTCCCCGAGCTCGAGGCGGACGGGATCGAGTGGCGCCGGCCCTTCTTCGATCTGTTCGCGGCCGTGCGGCGCGACGTGCCGCGCAGCGACCCGGTCGCCGAGATCGACTACGACTGGTACGCCACGACCGCCTACGGCGCCCCCGACTTCGCCGCCGAACTCGCCGTGGTGGCGATCGCCGCGGGACCGCCCGGCGCCGCGGCGTCGTCCGGGCAAGCGGGCCGAGACGTCGGCGCCGCCGCGGGCGGAGACCGGGCAGGGGGCGTCCCCGGGGACGACGCGGCCCGGGGGCGCTGGGTGGGAATGACGCAGCTGTGGCGCGGGGAAGACGCCGCCAGCACCGGCACGGTGCACACCGGGCTCACCGGCGTCCTGCCCGCGTGGCGCGGGCGCGGGGTCGCCGTGGCGCTCAAGGTCGACGCGCTGCGTCGCGCACGCGAGGCCGGCTACCTTCGGGTCACCACCGACAACGACGAGCGCAACGCGGCGATGCTGGCGATCAACGCCCGGCTCGGCTTCGAGCCGCAGGCGACGATCGCGAGCATGAGCCTGGAGCTGGGCACCGGCGAGGCGTCGCCCGGCTGAGCGCGAGCGGGCGTCCGGAGCGAGCGCGGTACCATGGCCGCACCAGCGAATTCGCGCGCTGCGGCCCGGCCGCAGCGCCTTCCGCGGACCGCGTCCGGCGCGTGCCGCCGCGGCGCCCCGGGGCCGCCCGCCGTCCGCGCGGCCCGGCCTCCTGCGCCGCACCGCCTGCACCTTCGAGCCGCTTCCCTCTCCCCCCGAACCCCCGCGCGCCGCAGCGAGCGGCGCACCGCCTGGAGGTATGCCCGTGCCCATCGACCGCTCGAGCGGCATCCTGCTCCATCCGACCTCGCTCCCCGGCCCCTACGGCATCGGCTCGCTCGGCGAGGAGGCCTTCCGCTTCGTCGACTTCCTCGCCGGCGCCGGGCAGCGCATCTGGCAGGTGATGCCGCTGGGCCCGACCGGCTTCGGCGACAGCCCCTACCAGTGCTTCAGCGCCTTCGCCGGCAATCCGTACCTGCTCGACCTCGAGCAGCTCCGCGAGCGCGGCTTCCTGCGCGACGACGACCTCGCCGATGCGCCCGACCTCCGCGACGACCGCGTCGACTACGGGGCCGTCATCCCGTTCAAGCTCGAGGCGCTGACCCGCGCCGCCGCGCGCTTCGACGAGGTGGCCAGCGACGGCGACCGCGCGGCCTTCGCGCGCTTCTGCGAGAGCGAGGCGCACTGGCTCGACGACTTCGCGATGTTCATGGCCCTCAAGGACGCCCATGACGGGCGCCCGTGGAGCGAGTGGGATCCCGCGCTGCGCGACCGCGAGGCGAGCGCCCTCGCCGCCGCTCGGAGCGCCCACGCGGATGCGATCGAGCGCCACAAGCTCTGGCAGTGGTTGTTCTACGAGCAGTGGCTGGCGGTGAAGGCGTATGCGAACGGCAAGGGCGTGCAGGTGCTCGGCGACATCCCCATCTTCATCGCCTACGATTCCGCCGACGCGTGGGCGAATCGCGACCGCTTCTTCTTCGACGAGGCGGGCCGACCGACCGTGGTGGCCGGCGTTCCGCCCGACTACTTCAGCGAGACCGGCCAGCGCTGGGGCAATCCGCTGTACCGCTGGAAGCGCATGGCGGCCGACGGCTTTCCCTGGTGGATCGCGCGCTTCGAGTCCTCGCTGGACTTCTTCGACCTGATCCGCGTCGACCACTTCCGCGGCTTCGAGGCCTACTGGGAGATCCCGGCCGACGAGCCCACCGCCGTGAACGGCCGTTGGGTGCGCGGCCCGGGCCAACCGCTGTTCGACGCGGTCCGTGAGGCGCTCGGCGAGTTGCCGATCGTGGCCGAGGACCTCGGCGTGATCACGCCCGAAGTCGAAGCGCTTCGCGACGCGAACGGCTTGCCCGGCATGAAGGTGCTCCAGTTCGCCTTCGCCGGCGACGCCTCCGATCCCTACCTGCCGCACAACTACGACAAGAACTTCGTCGTCTACACCGGCACGCACGACAACGACACCACCGTCGGCTGGTACGCCCAGGTGCCGGAGGAGGAGCGGGACTTCGTGCGGCGGTACCTGGCCCGCGACGACGACCGCATCGCTTGGGAGTTCATCCGCCTGGCGCAGGCCTCTGCCGCCAACGTGGCGATCTTCCCCCTGCAGGATGCGCTCGGCCTGGGCAGCGAGGCGCGCATGAACACCCCGGGGAAGGCGGCCGGAAACTGGAGCTGGCGCTTCGGGTGGGACGAGGTCCCGCTGTGGATCGCCCCCCAGCTGCAGGAGATGGCCACGCTGTACGGCCGCGCGCCGTCCGGCGGGCCCGTCGACACGCCCTACCGCCAATCGAAGACCGAAGGCGACGTCGAGGACGGAAGCGACTGAGCCTTCCAAGCGGCCGGATGGGGCCGCGAGGCACGGCCGCTCCCGGGCCGGCATCGGCCGCGCGCGGGGGCGGCGCGGGGCTGCGCCCCGCTAGCTGCGAAAGATCACGTCGTCGCGCTGGAAGGTGCGGTGCGCGAACACGAGCACGGCGACGAGCGCCGCCACCATCACCAGCCAGGTGATCCCGATGGCCGCCGGCTCGGCGTTGCCCTTCACGACGTCGTCCATCAACAGCAGCACGTTGAAGATCGGGATCCAGTACAGGTCGTCGCTACGGCCGATGAGGTCGATGAACTGCAGCCCGACGGCGGGCAGGATCAGGACGAAACTCATCGGCGCGACGTAGCTCTGCGCCTCCTTGATCGAACGGGCGAACATCGTCACCGCGATCAGGATCGCGGCGATGAGCCCCGACAGCAGCACGGAGCTCGCGAGCAGGAGGACCACGCCCTCGAAGGTGACGTCGAGCGCGCCGCCCATCGCCAGGGCCATCTCGGCACCCTCGTCGCCGAGCCGTCCCACCAGCCAGCCGCCCACGATCGCACCGCCGAGGACGTACCCGACGATGGCCATGGTGGCCGCGCTGAGGCCGGTGGTGAGGGTGGCCAGGAACTTGCCGAGGACCACTTCGCTGCGGCGGATCGGGGTGACGAGCAGCGCTTCGAGCGTGCCGCGCTCCTTCTCGCCGGCGGTGGCGTCGAGGGCGGTCATCTGCCCGCCGGTCAGGGTCCAGATCGCGATGAAGAAGGGGATCAGCCACGAGAGCTGCCCGGAGCTCCGCTCCGCTTCGCTGCTCGCGTCGACGCTCTGCAGCGTCACGGGGCGCAGCACGGCCGGGTCGAGCCCCGCCGCCCGGAGGCGGTCGGCCACGATCCCCTGGCGGTAGCCCTCGACCGCGGCGCGCACCTTGCCGGCGTTCACCTCGCTGCGCAGGTTGCCGACCTTCGTGTACAGCGTCAACGCGGCGCCGCCGTCGCGCACCGCGGCCGCCAGGTCGTCGGGAACCACGAGCCCGACGGGTGCTTCGTCCCCCCGGACCGCCAGGCCGACGTCGGCCTCCGACGGGTACGCCACGAGCCGCAGGTTCTGACGCGCGAGCTGCTCGGCCAGCGCGTCCGGCAGCAGGGACTCGCCGTGGATCGCGAGGTCGGTCTGCGTCTCCTGCTCGCGCTCGAACAGGCCGCCGAGCAGGAGCGGGAGCCCCAGCATCATCACGGGGAGCACCAACAGCGGGATGAGCAGGTTGCTGACGATGGCGCGGCGATCGCGCAGCGTCGAGAGGAGCTCCTTGCGCCACACCTCGGCGATCCAGCGCAGCCGCAGCTTCGGCGCCATCAGGCCGCCCGTCCTTCGCCGCGGTCCACCCGTTGGACGAGCCGGAAGAAGGCCTCCTCGAGCGAGCGGCTGTCGGTCTGCGCCAGCAGGGCGTCGGGGCTGTCGTCGGCGATCCGGGCGCCCTTGTAGAGCACCGCGATGCGATCGCAGAGCTCGGCCGCTTCGCTCATGACGTGGGTCGACCAGACCACCGCCCGGCCCGCGCTCGGGTAGGCGCGCACGAAGTCGAGCACGGCGCGGCGCGCCATCACGTCGAGCCCGCTGGTGGCCTCGTCGAAGACGATGACCGGAGGATCGTGCAGGACGGCCCGGGCGATCACGATTTTCTGCTTCATCCCGGTCGAGTAGCCGCCGGCCTGTCGTTCGAGCGTGGTGCCGAGGTCGAGCAGGTCGTCGAGCTCGGCGATGCGGGTCTCGATGCGGTCGGCGGGCATGGCGTAGAGCCGACCGAAGTGGTGCAGGATCTCGCGTCCGGTGAGCCGGTCGTAGAGGCCCATCCCGCCGTTGACGACGCCGATCGAGCGACGCACGCCTTCGGCGTCGCGCCGGATGTCGTACCCGGCGACGGAGCCGCCGCCCTCGTCGGGATCGAGAAGGGTGGCGAGCATCCGCAGCGTGGTGGTCTTGCCGGCGCCGTTCGGGCCGAGCAGCCCGAAGACCTCGCCGGCATCGACGTCGAAGGACACGTCGTCGACCGCGAGCACGGATCCGAAGCGTTTGGTGAGGTGGTCGATGTGGATCACGGGGGAGTCCGGGGGCACGACGTCAGCCTACGCAGGTCGTCCGTGCCCGGCAACCCACCTTCGTGGGAGTCGGCCGGACGGGCTCGCTCCGACCCGCGATCCGCTGCGGTTCGTGGCCGGCGGCCGGCGACCGCGCTGCTAGACTCGGGGCGTGAGCGACCAAGATCTGGCCGACCTGGACGGCCATCACCTCCTTCCCCGCGTCCTCCACGACGTGGTGGAGGTCGACAGCCGGACCGAGCTGTTGGGTCGCGAAGTCTCGAGTCCGATCGTTCCGGTCCACCGCACCGACGCGGCCGGCGGCAGCGGCCGGGCGCTCGCGGTGGTCGATGCGGACGCCTGGCGCGAGGCGTCGGCCGCGGGCGACCGCTCGCCGCCCGGTGGTGCGATGACCGTCACCGAGAACTCGAACCCGCAGCCCTGGCACCGACGGGGCGCTGCTACTGGCAATCGTC
>CBDUCW010000053.1:0-10932 GCA_965365745.1 uncultured Trueperaceae bacterium | reverse complement strand
GCCCGCCCGATCTTGCTGTTGATCTCGAAGTCGTCCGGCACGCGCGTCGTGGCGCGCAGGAGCTGTGCGGCGCGCTCGCGATCGACGCCGGTGTCGACCTCGGGAACGTCGGCGTCCTCGCCGCCTCGGTACGGCGACCAGATCCCTTCGCCGGCCGAGTAGACCGGCTCGAAGTCGTCGCTGCGCGCGACCGAGAGCTCGCCCTCGAGGTGCTCGCGCCGCGCCTCGGCGATCTCGTCGGCCTCGTCGGGGGTCACTTCGTCGTAGGCGAGGAGGCGCTCGAGGTAGCTCTCGCGCACGGTCGGGCGCTTGCGGATGCGCTCGTACATGCGCGGCTGCGTGAACGCGGGCTCGTCGCCCTCGTTGTGTCCGTGCCGCCGGTAGCTGTAGAGGTCGATCACGACGTCGCGCCGGAACGTGCGGCGGAACTCCATGGCCAGCTCGACCACCTGCGCGACGGCCTCGGGATCCTCGCCGTTGACGTGGAAGATCGGGATCTGCAGCATCTTGGCGACGTCGGTCGCGTAGGTGGTGCTGCGCCCCTGCTCGGGGCCGGTCGTGAAGCCGAGCTGGTTGTTGACGACGATGTGGAGCGCGCCCCCGACCTCGTAGCCTGCGAGCGCCGACATGTTGAGCGTTTCCTGCACCACGCCTTCGCCGATGAACGCCGCGTCGCCGTGGATGAGGATCGGCAGCACGTGTTCGCGGCGGGTGTCGTCGCGGCGGTCCTGCTTGGCGCGCACCCGGCCGAGCACGACCGGATTCACGTACTCGAGGTGCGACGGATTGAAGGTCAGCGACATGTGGATCGTCTGGCCCGAGCTCGTGGTCCAGTCGTTCGAGTAGCCCAGGTGGTACTTCACGTCGCCGCGCCCGAGGAACCTCTGCGGGTCGACGTCCTCGAACTCGCGGAAGATCGTCCGAGGGTTCTTTCCGAGGATGTTCGCGAGCACGTTGAGGCGCCCGCGGTGGGCCATCCCGAAGACGACCTCCTCGATGCCCTGCGTCCCGGCCTTCTCGATGGCGAGGTCGAGCAGCGGGATCAGCGTCTCGCCGCCCTCGAGCGAGAAGCTCTTGGCGCCGACGTACTTGCGCTGGATGAACTCCTCGAAGATCACCGCGTCGGTGAGCTTGGTCAGGATGCGCAGCTGGGTGTCGCGGTCGAGCCGCAGATGGTTGCGGTTCTGCTCCATCCGCTCCTGCAGCCACGTGCGCACGGTGAGGTCGTCGATGTGCATGAACTGCGCGCCGATGCTGCGGCAATAGGTCTCGCGCAGCCCGTCGACCACGTCGCCGAGCGTGGCGGCGCCCGGAAGGTTGGTGTCGAGCACCTTGCGGTCGAGATCCGCGTCGCCCAGGCCGTAGTACGCGAGCGTCATCTCGGGGATCTCGATCGGGTCGCGCCCGAGCGGGTTGACGTCGGCCATCCGGTGCCCCCGCACCCGGTAGTTGCGCACGAGCTTGTCGACCCGCTGCTGCAGCAGCGCCGCGTCGTCGCTGGCCGATCCGATCGCGGCGGCCCGGCCGGCGTGGGCGTGGAACAGCGACCGCGTCGGGAAGCTCGGCCCGAGGCTGGCGCGTGGCGCGAGGCCGTTCTGGGGCAGCGCGTCGAAGTAGTCGCGCCATTCGTCGGGCACGGCGCCCGGATCGCGAAGGTACTGAAGGTACAGCTCCTCGGCGAACTCGAGACTCGTGCCGTTCAGCTGGGATCCGTCCGCGTCGTTCATTTCGGTGAGCCCTCCGAGGGGCGCTCGTGGCGGGGAAGCCGGCCCATGTGCGCGCGACCGCCGCGCTCGCACCCCGGCTCGTGGTTGGTGACCGTGAATCGCATCACTCTACTCGCTCGATTCCGGCGGAAGCGTAGATCGTCGTACAGGATGGGCCCGGGCGATCCACACCGTCGACCGCGTTCGAGCTCGCGCCGTCCGCCGCGCGCGGCTCCAGCCGGCGTCCGCCAACGGCAGGGACCCGCGGTAGCATGGCCTCATGACCGACTCCGCGTCCGAACGCCCGTCCCCGACGACCGAACCGACCGCGCCGCGCGCCTCCGGAGCGGCCGCCGACGGCGCGCCGGTGGAAGCGTTCGCGCTCGGGGAGCTCTTGATCGATTTCGTGCCCGAGCAGAGCGGGGTGACGTTGGCCGAGGCCCGCAGCTTCGTCAAGGCGCCCGGCGGGGCGCCCGCCAACGTGGCGGTCGGCCTGGCGCGGCTGGGCGTGAAGGCGGGCTTCGTCGGCAAGGTCGGCGACGAGGCCTTCGGGCACCACCTCGCCGACGTGCTCGCGAAGAACGGCGTCGACGTGGGCCAGCTCCGCTTCTCGGGCGAGGCGCGCACGGCGCTGGCCTTCGTGTCGCTGACGTCCGAAGGGGAGCGCGACTTCATGTTCTACCGGCACCCGTCGGCCGACATGCTCCACCGCCCCGAAGACATCGACGACGCGGCGCTGCAGCGCGCCGCGCTGCTCCACGTCGGCTCGATCAGCTTGATCGCCGAACCCGCGGCCCGCGCCACCCGCCACGCGGTCGACGTCGTGCGCGCCGCCGGCGGCACCGTCTCCTACGATCCGAACCTGCGGCTGCCCCTGTGGCCCGACGCGGATGCGGCGCGCGCCGGGATCCGAAGCCTGTGGGATCGCGCCGACGTGATCAAGATCAGCGACGACGAGCTCGAATTCCTCACCGGGACGCGCGACCTCGACGCCGCCCGCGACCTCGTCGGCGATCGGACCGAGCTGCTGCTCGTCACGCGAGGCGCCGCCGGCGTGGACTGGCTGACGCGCGACGACCAGGGGCACGTCGACAGCTTCTCGGTCGAGACCGTCGACACCACCGGCGCCGGCGACGCGTTCACGGCGGCGCTGCTCGCCGCCCGCGTGCGCACGCCCGAGCTCGCGGCCGACCGGGGGGCGCTCGAGGCGGCGGTCCGTCGCGCCGCCGCCTACGCCGCGCTCACCACCACCGCGCGCGGCGCGATCCCGGCGATGCCCACGCGCGAACGGCTCGAGGCCTTCCTCGCCGGCGCCTCCGCGTAGGCGCCTCCGCGTAGGCGCCTCCGCGTAGGCGCCGCCGCGTTCAGCCCTCGGTCGGCGGCACGCGCAGCGGCAGCGAGCGCGCCCGCTCGCCCGTGAGGGCGAACAGCGCATTGCCCACCGCCGCGGCCACCGGGCCCAGCGGGGGCTCGCCGACGCCGTAGGGCTCGTCGCCGCTCGAGATCACGTGCACGTCCACGTCCGGTGCGTCGGGGATGCGCAGCATGGGGTACCGATCGAAGTTGCGGGGCGCGAAGTTCCCGTCCTCCACCTGCAGGTCCTCGTCGAGCGCCGACGAGAGGCCCATCATCACCGAGCCCTGCGCTTGGGCCGCGATCCCGTCGGGGTGGATCGCCAGCCCCGGGTCGATCGCCACGGTCATGCGGTGGACCCGCGGTCGGTCGCCGTGCAGCGACACTTCGGCGACCTGGGCCACGACCGTCTTGACGTCGGCCGACCAGGCGATCCCGCGCGCCCGCCCCGCCGGGGGGTCCTCGCCCCACCCCGCTTCGCTCGCGGCGCGTTCGAGGACGGCGGCGGCCCGCGCCTGCAGCGGATCCGCGCGGTCGAGGTGGGCCAGCCGAAACGCCAGGGGGTCTGCGCCGGCCGCATGGGCGAGCTCGTCGACGAAGCTCTCGATCGCGAAGGTGTTCGCGAGCAGACCCAAGCCGCGCCACCATCCGGTCGGCACGGGGAGGCGCACGCGCTGCGCCCGCGTGCGGCGATGCGGGATGCCGCCGTAGGCGAGCATGGCGCCGCGCCAGGCACCGAAGTCGACGCCGAACACCCACTCGAGCGCCGGCGGGAACGAGATGAAGGCGACGTCGCCCGAGGCCTGCTCGTGCTCCAGCGCTGCGATGCGACCGCCCGCCTCGACCGAGGCGCGCAGCACGTGGTGGGTGGGCGGACGCACGTAGCCGTGCCGGAACTCCTCTTCGCGCGTCCAGGTGACGTGCACCGGGCGCCCGGCCGCTCGCGACAGCCGCGCGGCCTCCCCTGCGACGACCACGTTCAGGCGACGCCCGAAGCCACCCCCGAGGTAGGTCGCCTGCACCTCCACCTCGTCCTCCGGGCGATCGAGCAGTTCGGCGACCTCGTCGCGCACCAGCGCAGGGCTCTGCGTCGCCACCCAGAGGCGGGCCCCGTCGGCGCGAACGTCGGCCAGCGCCGACTGCGGCTCGAGGTGCGCGTGCGCCGCCATCGGGGTCCGGTAGCTGCGCTCGATGCGCTGCCGGCCCTCCCTGCGTGCGAGCTGGCGCGGAACGTTGCCTTCGACCTGGATCACCGTCCCCGCGCCGGGCTTCACCGTGGCGAGGCGTTCGACGCGGTCCTGCGTGACCGGCGCGTCGGGTCCCTCCCACGCCAGGTCGAGGTGCTCGAGGGCCGCGTGGGCGCGAGCCCGCGTGTCGGCGACGATGCCGGCGAAGCCGTCCTCGACGACCACGGACACGACGCCCGGTTGTCCGGCGGCGTCGCCGACGCCGGCCGAGGCCAGCCTCGCCCCGATCCGAGGGGGGCGGGCCACCGCGCCGTAGAGCATCCCGTCGACGCGCTGGTCGAGCCCGTACACCGCTTCCCCGGTGAGCTTGCTGCGCAGGTCGACGCGCGGGGGCGACGTGCCGATCAGCCGGAACGCTCGCGCGGGCTTGAGCGCCGGCGGCTCGTCGGGGAGCTCGAACGGTTCGGCGCCGGCGGCCGCCTCCGAGAAGGACATCGTGGCGCCATCGCCGACGCGAAGCAGGCGCCCGGCATCGGCCGCGACGTCACCCGGCTCGACCCCCCAGCGGGACGCGGCCCGCTGCACGAGCGCCGTGCGAAGCATCGCGGCGGCTTCGCGCAGCGGTCGAAAGGTCCCCGAGACGCTGTTGCTCGCGCCGGTGCCGAACGCGTCGTCGATGCCGCGTGCGGTGCTGGCTTGGACGACCGCGAGCTGCTCGAAGGGGAGCTCGAGTTCCTCGGCGGCGATCTGCCCGAGGGCGGTGTGGATGCCCTGGCCCATTTCGACCTTCGGCACGTGAAGCCGCACCTGCACGGGACCCCCGGGCTCGAGCACGTCGAACCAGGCGTCCGGCGGGGCATCGACCCCGCCGGGCGCGCCGCTCTCTTCGATCCCCTCGGCGATCTTGCGCCGCGCGTAGGGCAGGCCGACGCGCCAGCCGAGCGCGACCGCGACGCCCGCGGCGCCGAGTCCGATCAGGAATCCGCGCCGGCTCGGGCGCCACCCGCGCCGCGTCGCGTCGGCGGGTTCGGCGGCGTCCGGGGCGTCGGCGGTGTCGGTGACGGCGGCACGGCTCGCGTTCGCTTCGTCGCCGTTTTCCGCCGCGCCTGCGGTTTTCGCGGCCGCGCGTAGGTCCTCGGGGGGCGGCACGTCGGAAGCGGTCACCGGCGCCCGCTCACTCGCCGGCCTCGACGACGTCGGCGGCGCACGTAGCAGCCGCACCGGCAGAGGTTGCCGGCCATCGCCGCGTCGATCTCGTCGCGCGTGGGGGACGGAGTTCGCTCGAGCAGGGCCACCGCGCTCATCATCTGGCCGTTCATGCACCAGCCGCACTGCGGCACCTGCTCGTCGACGAAGGCCTGCTGTACCGGGTGGAGCTGCTCGCCGTCGGCCAGGCCTTCGACCGTGCGTACGGCTCTCCCCTGCGCCTCCCCCGCCGGGAGCTGGCAGGCGCGGATCGGCCGACCGTCGAGGTGCACGGTGCACGCTCCGCAATAGCCGCCGCCGCAGCCGTACTTCGTGCCCGCGAGGCCGAGGCGATCGCGCAGGACCCACAGGAGCGTTTCGTCGGCGTCGGCGGCGACCTCGTAGGCGCGACCGTTGATGTCGAGGATCATCTGCCCCGCTCCGATTCGGGCCGTGCCCCTCGGTGGAGCTCCATCGCGCCTGCGGCGAACGTGGTCATACGGAACGGTACGCGGCATCGCGATTCCGGACCGGGTGCGCGACCACCGACGGGCACGCGGCCCCGCGGCGGTATGCTCGCCCTCGTGTCCCCCCCGCCCCCGCCGTCCCCCGACGAAGCCGGCACCGCTCCCCCCGTCGACGTGTCCGAGGTCCGCGCGGCGGCGGAGCGCATCGCCGGCGTCGCACTCCGTACCCCGTTGGTGCGGCTACCGCTCCCCGGGACCGAGCGCGACGAGCAGGCCGTGTACGCGAAGTGCGAGAACCTGCAGCGAACCGGCTCGTTCAAGCTCCGCGGTGCGACCAACTTCCTCGCCTCGATGGAACCCGACACGCGGCGGCGCGGCATCGTGGCCCATTCGAGCGGGAACCATGCGCAAGGGGTCGCCTACGCCGCGCGGCACTTCGGCGTGCCCGCCACGATCGCCATCCCCCACGGCGCCCCCGAGGTCAAGGTGCGCGGCACGAAAGCCCTCGGGGCCGAGGTCGTGCGCTGCGGCGGATCGAGCGCCGAGCGCGAGGCGGCGACGCGTCCCTTCGTCGAGGATCGGGGGCGCACGCTCGTCCCGCCGTACGACCATCCGTGGATCGTCGCCGGGCAGGGCACCGTGGGGCTGGAACTCGTCGAGGACCTGCCCGACGTCGCCAACGTGTGGATCTGCGTCGGCGGGGGCGGCCTGGCCTCGGGGATCGCCACCGCGCTCGCAGCGCTGCGCCCCGAGGCGAAGATCGTCGCGGTGGAACCGACGCTCGCGGCCGATTTCGCCGCCAGCTTCGAGCGGGGCGAGCGGGTTTCGTGGCCCGCCGAAGACACCACACGCACGATCGCCGACGGGGTGCGGACGCAGTCGGTCGGCTCGGTCAACTTCGAGATACTGCGCGACCGCGTCGCAGGCGTCGCGACGGTCCCCGAGGCCGACATCGTCGAGGCGGTGCACTGGTACGCGACCCGAGCGCACCTCGTCGTCGAACCGACCGGCGCCCTCGCTCTGGCCGCGATTCGGGCGGCGCGCGATGGCCGGGTCGAGGGGGTCGGCGACCTCGAGCTCGCGCCGGGTCCGACGGTCGCGATCATCAGCGGCGGCAACGTCGATCCGTCGGCCCTGGCCGACATCCTCCGGAGCGGCGGCGGAGACCCCCTCGGCTAGACTGGGACGCATGCCCGCCCTCGCCATCCTCGTCCTCGTCGCCTACCTGCTGCTGCTCGCGTTCGCCCTTGCCGTCTGGGCGGCGTTGACGCTGCGGCAGCGCGACGAGCTGGGGCGGAGCGCCGAAGAAGCCCACGCGACGGGGATCCGAGAGCCGGTGCTTGGCCAGCGAGACGCGGCGACGTGGAATCCCCGCATCGCCGGTCCGCCACCGCCGAATCGCGGACTCACGAACGACGACGTCCGCGGCCTGCGCGCGGCCGAGCGGCGCAGCGATACCGCCTGGCTCGGTCCCGAGCTCGACGACCGCCCGCGCCCCCGGGCCGGGCGTCGGAGTGACGCCGATCCGGACGCGGACCCGAGCGATGGCAGCTCGGCCCGCGCGAAGGCGTCGGGAGGCCGAGCGGAGAGCCGCGACCGCGAGACCGTCGCACGGCGGGACGATGCCTCCGGCGGAAGCGCGGGGCGAACTCCCGAAGGACGTGCGGGGGGCGATTCGAGCGTCGACGACGACGAGGCGCGCCGCCGCCGCGGCGAGGACGCCTTCGAGCGCTTCCTGCGAGCCGAGTCGCCGAAGCGCTAACCGCGGCGTCTCGGCGAAGGCCGCGATGCGCCGCGAAGCGACATCGCGGCCGGTCGTTCCGAGGGACCGGCCCTGGCAACCCGTGGCTCGCGCTCCGGCGATACGGCGGGGCGGTCTCTGAAGACCCCTTCACGGTTCGTTCAGCCGCCCCACCCCCGGCGTCCCTACCCTGGACGCATGGACACGCGACCCCTTCCCCACCCCACCGCGCCCCCCTCGTCCGTCGCCCCCGCCGCTGCGCTTGCGGACGAGCGGGCGCGTCGCGGCCGGTACCCGGAGTCCGCACGGCGCATCGCGCGACCGTGGTTCCGGTGGGCGGTGCTTCTGCTCGCGCTGGTGCCCGTCCTCGCGGCCTGCGAGATCAGCGTCTCCGGCTCGTGGCAGCCGGTCGACTTCGCCGTCACGAGCGCCTCGTACGAAACGAATTACCGTGCCGTCGTCAACGGCATCGAGGACTCGGTGATCTGCGACGACCGCACGACCGAAGTCACCTACACCTTCGCCTATTCGGGCGAGCTCCATTCCTGGCGCTCGTACTTCAAGGGCGTCACGTACGGCCAGATCGTCGGCGACATGCGGTTCGTTCCGAGCGATCCCGGCGTCGAACGTCTCGGGCCGCAGGAACTTCGCGTGACGTACCAACTCTCGCCCGGCGTCGCCCCGCTGGCGCTCGGCCCGACGACCGACGAGCTCGCCCCGGAGTCCACGGCGGACCCCGTCCTCGGGCCCCAGATCGTCGTCGAACCGGTCGTGCTCGGATGGTCGAAGCTCCACCTCGAGGTCGACGGCGGCGGCGTCCACACCTTCGGCACCCGCCGCGTCTCGGACGCGATCCCCGTGCTCCAGTCCTGCGGGACCTTCTGACCGGGGCCGATCCGATTCCATGGCGAACGCGCCGCCGAGGGGAACATCCCCTCGGCGGCGCGCGTCTGTTCCTGATTGTCCGAGCGGGGTCTCAGGCCGCCTGCGCCCCGGCCATCTCCTTGAGCTTCGCGTAGGCCGCTTCGGCCCGCTCACGGACCTTGTCGTCGGGGCTGCGACCGGCCATCATCATGTGCATGTTGATGTGCTGGTCGACGTCCCCGAAGATCGAATTCAGCACTTCGACCTCGTCGCGGCTGCGGAGCGACGCGTCGTCGCGGAACATCGTCGTGTAGACGTATTCGAACTGCCGGTCGTTCATGACGCCGGTGAGGAACTGCTCGAGCACCTGGAGGTAGGGGCGCAGGTCGGAACCGCTCCCGCCCTCGGTCGACACGACGTCGCCGCTGGGGGGCACCTTGCCGAAGCCGGCGTCGAGCGCATCGGGCGTGATCGACCAGTTGTCGACGTCGAACACGGGATCGCCGTCCTTGAACACGATCACCTGCGGGCTCTCGTGCCGGATGCCCGTCTTCTCGGTCACGAGGTTGCTGGCGGGACGCCACTCGACGACGCGGATGATGCCGACCATGAGGTCCTCGCGCGGCTCGAGCTTCTCCTGGAGGAAGCCGAAGCCCTGCATCGTCTTGTGGCAGGTTCCGGCCTTGAAGATCACGCTCGTCGGATGGTCGCGCAGGAACGCTTCGACGTCCTCCGGCGTGGACAAGTTGACGACTCGGTCTCTGAGCATGAACACTCCTTCGGCGGGATGCTCCGTCGAGGGGATCGACGTGGGATGGGGGCGCAGGCACCGAGGCTGGCAGACCTCGGCCCGACGTCTGACAATTGTACGAATCGACCGCGGCCGGGGCGTGTCGCCCGGCGTGGCGCGCGGCTCGCGGCGGGATCCGACAGGCCTCCCGAGGACCTGTCGCGGTTTTCAGTGTCGCGCGCGTGCGTTGACCCGCGCGAGGGCGGCTGCTACATTCGTGGGTGCTCGGGCCTCGCGCCCAGCCTCGCGCCCAGCGACGCTGGTTCGGCCCCGACCGTCACGGAGAGGTGTCCGAGCGGCTTAAGGAGCGCGCCTGGAAAGCGCGTATGTGGGCATTCCCTGCATCGAGGGTTCGAATCCCTCCCTCTCCGCCACCCACGCGCATCCCGCCCCCGCATCCGTTGCGGGGGCGGGCGCATTCGGCACGGCGTCCCGACGCGCGGGCTCGGGCCCACGCGACGGGCGACGCTCCGGAGCGTGCCCGAATCCGCGCCTACGTGCGGCGCGATCGCGGCCCGATGGCGATCAGGGCCAACCCTGCGACCGCGCTGGCGATCGACGCGACGAACCACACCGCAGATCGCGGTCCGGCCTCCGTCGGGAAGTACCCGACGATTGCGGTCGCCACGAGGAACTGGTAGTTGAGCCGGTCCTCGCTGCTCCACACCCCGTTGACATCCACGGAACCCCACCACACGGCGAGGAAGAGGGCGACGCCCGCGACCAGGAGCAGGACGCCGATCGTTCGGAGGCGCACACTCGTGCGAAGCCGTCGCTACGCGGTGCGCAGGTCGCTCAAGCGCGCGACGTAGTAGAGGATCCCTGTGACGGCGGCAATGGCAAGCAGGCTCATCACCAGCATCGACACGTCGAACGAGCACGACGCCGGGTCGATCTCGAGGGCGCTGCACGCCACCGTGCCGCCCCCGGGCTGGGCGAGGACGAGGGGGGGAAACACGAGCCGCACGACGGCGGCCAGGGCACCGAGCATCAAGATGGAAACCTTCGTCATGACGTGTCCTCTCTTCCCCGACGGGCGCTTGCCCGCCCTGGACTCCTCCACGCCGCGCTGCGACCGGCATCGACCTACGGACGAGACCTTCGCCGCACCAGAGCCCCCTCGGGCTCCTGGCGCGCGTGCCCGGATGGCACGCCCCGATCCACATCGCTATGGACGTAGTTCTGGACAGCATGCCGCCATCGGCGGGCAGACCTGTCCGTCGTTTTGCCCTCCCCGGCCGGGCGCGGTCGAGCCGTTGCGAAAGCCAGCGCCCTGCCGCGCGGCCTCCGTCTCGCCCGTACGCGAGACCGTCGACCCGCGCCGCCGCCGAGGGGCCTACGGTGGGATCGCAGACCCCCGCTGCAGACGTTGCGCGGGGATCCGTGGAAGGAGCGCGCCATGCCCGAGAAGCCGTTCACCGTCGTGCGCCGTGAAGACGTGACTCCGATCTGTCCGCACTGCGAGTCCGAACTCACCGAGGTCTATGCGAAGGAGAAGGGCGTTCCCCTCATCGAGGGTCGCACGGCCGTCTTCTTCTGCCCCCACTGCTCCAAGGTGCTCGGCTTCGGACAGGGACGCATGCTCTAGCCGAGGGCCTGCGGTGGGTGTCTGGCGCCGGACTACACCGAGTCGGGAGCG
>CBDUCW010000052.1:0-11030 GCA_965365745.1 uncultured Trueperaceae bacterium | reverse complement strand
GGCCGGCAACGTGGGCCTCGGCCTCGCCGGCTTCCTCTTCCTGCTGCCTTTCATCGGCATCGCCGGGCTGCTGATGTCGCAGGGTCTCGCGCCCGCCGCCGGCGTGGTGTTCGGGCTCGGCATCCTCCTGCAGGCCGTCCTGTTCTCGGCGTTGCAGGCGGTCTACGTGGCCGCGCTCTACCGCTACGCCTCGTCCGGCCAGGAGCCCGGCGGGTTCAACATCGCGGAGCTGGAGGAGGCGTTCCGGTAGCGGGCAGACGCCTTTTGCCCGACAACTCGGCGCGAATCGACCCGACCCCTCCTAGGGTGCGCCGAGAAGGAGGACGAAGTAGCGGCCGTTGTGACCCACGCCGGCGACCTTGAAGGTTGCGCCGAGCAGGTCTTTCGCCTTCCATGACCGGAGCGCCTGTTCCGGCGAATCCGCCTGCGCCAGGAGCTCCTGATACGCGCGCCCGCGCTCCCACCCCGCGTTGCGCACGCGGTCGTCGGGCGAGCGATGGTCGGGCACCGGCGACACGTGGCCGTAGTACCCGAGGCGGGCCATCTCGTCGGCGTGTCCCTGCGCCGCCTTGGTCAGCACCTTGTCGGCCACGAGCGGAGCGGCCCCGTTCCTGCGCGGCGCATGGCTCGCGGAGCGCACGCGCCCGCTCCACGTCGATCTGGTCGGCGCCTTCCGTCCGTCGATGGCCGAGGCCGATCCGGAGCTCGTGCGCGCCGCCGTCGTCGTCGTCGACGTGCCGTCCGAGGCCCGCGTCGAGGCCGGCGATCTGATCCGCGCGGTCGACGACGGGCGCTGGGGCTGGGACGCGCTCGCGGGCTCCCTGGACGACCTCCGCGCGCAGCGCATCGATCCGCGCGGCGACGATCCCGACGGCGTCACCCTGTTCAAGTCGGTGGGCGTGGCCTTCGAGGATCTCGCCGTGGCGAAGGCCCTGCACTAGGGCGCGCGACGTCGGGCGCGGAGCCCGCGACGACCCGTGGTAGCGTCCCGCCATGATCGATCGCTACACGCCGTCCGACTTCCGCGAGCTGTGGAGCGAGGCGAACAAATACCGCACCTGGACGACCGTCGAGCTCGCCGCTACCGAAGCCTGGGAGGCCCTCGGCGAGGTCCCGAAGGGCACCGCGGCCGCGATCCTCGAGGCTTTGCGCGCGAACCCGGTCGACGCCGCCTTCGCCGAACGCGTGGCCGAGATCGAGGCGGTGACGCGGCACGACATCGTGGCGTTCACGCGGGCGCTCACCGAGCGCGTCGGCGAGCCGGCTCGCTTCGTGCACCACGGCCTCACCAGCACCGACGTGGTCGACACCGCCCAGAACGTGCTGCTCGTGCAGGCGGTCGACGTCCTGTTGGGCGACCTGCGCGCACTCCACGACGCGGTGCGCGACCTCGCCGTCGAGCACAAGCACACCCCCTGCATCGGGCGCACCCACGGCATCCACGCCGAACCGATGACCTTCGGCCTGAAGTTCCTCAACTTCGCCGCCGCCCTGGGGCGCGACCTGGTGCGCCTCGAGCGCGCTCGCGAGGCGGTCGGCGTGGTCATGCTCTCGGGATCGGTCGGTACGTATGCGCACGTGCCTCCCGAGGTCGAGGCGCACGTCGCTGCTGCCCTCGGCCTCACGGCCGATCCCGTCAGCAACCAGACGGTCGCGCGCGATCGGCACGCCGAGCTCATGAGCGCGCTGGCGATCCTCGGTACGTCGATCGAGCGCATCGCCGTCGAGATCCGGCACCTGCAGCGCAGCGAAGTGCGCGAGGCGCAGGAGGGGTTCCGGGCCGGTCAGACCGGCAGCAGCTCGATGCCGCACAAGAAGAACCCCATCGCGAGCGAAAACCTCAGCGGCGTGGCCCGGCTGCTCCGCTCGAACCTGCAGGCGGCGCTCGAGAACGTCGCGCTCTGGCACGAGCGCGACATCAGCCACTCGTCGGTGGAGCGGGTCATCCTCCCCGACAGCACCACCCTGGCGGCCTACGCGCTGCGCCGCATGCGCCGCGTGATCGAGAACCTGCGCGTCGATCCCGGACGGATGGCGGCCAACCTCGACGGCCTGCACGGCCTGGTCTTCAGCCAGCGCGCGCTGCACCACCTGATCGACGGCGGTCGGATGCGCGAGGACGCCTACGAGATCGTGCAGCGCTGCAGCCTGGCCACCTGGGACACGGGGCGCCCGCTGCGCGAAGTGCTGGCCGCCGATCCCGACGCAGGGCTCTCGCCCGACGACCTCGACGCGATCTTCGACCCCGGCTGGTACCTGCGCCACGTCGACGCGATCTACGCGCGGTTCGGCCTCTGAGTCCGGGGCCCGCGGCGGCGGCCCGCCACAGGAACCCGCCCGGGCGATCGTCGTCGTCCGGGCGGGGTCGTCACCGCGGTCCACCTTCCGTGGACCGTTGCGGTTTCGATCGATCGCCCGCCCCGTGCGGCCTCGTGGCGACGCGTCGGACGTCCAGGTACGTCTCGTCGTCGCGCGGATCCGTGTGCCCTCTTGGGCTCACACACGCACGGATCGCTGTGCGGGTCCCGTTGCTTGAAACGGGATCGACGCGGGGGGCCGCCGACGCGCTCGGGCCGAACACAGACAAGGCGTGAGGCTCGTGAGACTTCCTCGGCCCGGCGTCCTACCGGGGCGGCGCGATCGGTAGGCGGACTCCGTCTTTTCGGTCGTCCAGGGAGGACGTGGCCTACTCGACGACGTCTCGTCCACCTACGCATCGAGCATAGGCCACGGCGCTGCGGAGCCTGAGGGGCAAACCACCCTCAAGGGGGGTGTCGCGCGGCTGCTAGTGGGCCCCGGCCCGGCCCGCGCGCCGAGCGGCGCGAGCCCGACGACGAGCCGGGGACCGCCGATCGGCGGTCCCCGGCGAGGCGACGCTCCGGGCTCAGCCCCGGCGCGTCAGGCCGGTGGGATCTGCGCCCGTGGGATCGGGGCTCCAGGACATCAGCGTTCGCATGTAGTTCGCGCGCTCGAAGGCCTCGGGATCGGCCACGTGGCGCTGGCTGACGCTGCCCCGGAGCTGCTCGATCGACTCGTACTCGTGCTCCACCATCCACTCGATCAGCTCGGCGCGAAGGGTGCCGAGGTGGGCGGGGCCGTTGCGCAGCAGCGCCGAGGCGAGCAGCGTGGCGTTCGCGCCCGCCATCATCGCCTTGAGCACGTCGCGGTGGTCGTGCACGCCCCCGGTGACGCCGATGTCGATGGGCACGCGGCCGTGCAGGATCGCGGTCCAGCGCAGCGCCAGGCGGAGCTCGTCGGAGGTCGACAGCACCAGGTGCGGGCCGACCTCCTGCGTCTCGGGCTCGATGTCGGGTTGGTAGAAGCGGTTGAACAGCACCAGCCCGTTCGCGCCCACGCGCTGCAGCCGCTGCGCGAAGTTCGCCATCGCGCTGAAGTACGGCGCGAGCTTGACCGCGACGGGGATCGACACGAGCTCGCGCACGTCGTTGAGCGTTTCGACGTAGCGCTGCTCGACCGAGGCCGCATCGAGGTTGGGGTCGGTCGCGAGGAAGTAGATGTTCAGCTCGAGCGCGTCCGCGCCGGCCTGCTCGATCTGCGAGGCGTAGTGGGTCCAACCGCCGGCCGAGCTTCCGTTGAGGCTGGCGATGACGGGGACGTCGACCGCGGCCGTGGCCTCGCGGATCAGCTTGAGGTACTCGTCGGGTGCGTTGTGGAAGGTCTCGGGCTCGGGGAAGTAGTCGAGCGCCTCGGCGTAGCTCTCGGCGCCGTACAGCTGGTAGTGCCCGAGCATCTCGGACTCGCGTTCGATCTGCTCCTCGAACAGCGAGGGCAGCACCACGGCGGCGGCGCCGGCGTCGGCGAGGGCTCGTACGCCGTCGACGTCGGCCGACAGGGGGCTGGGAGCGGCCACCAGGGGGTGAGCCAGGTCGAGCCCGAGGTAGCGGGTGCGGAGGGCGGGGGTGGTCGTTGGAACGGCGCTCACGACGTGACTCCCTTCGCGTCCGGGGCGGGCGGTCCCGCGCTCGGTGCGCCCGGCTTGGGCCAGGGTTCGGCGAGGCGCTCGAGTTCGGCCCAGCGCGCCTCGACGTGCGCCTGCGCCTCGTCGAGGATCCGCTCGGCGTCGTCCGGCGCGGTGGCGTGCAGCAGGCGGTAGCGGTTCTCGGCGAGCGCGTAGGTGCGCAGCGGGATCTTCGGCGCCCGCGAGTCGAGCTGGAACGGGTTGAGGCCCTCGAGCTCGCGCCGCGGATCGTAGCGCCACAGCGGCCACGCGCCGCTCTGCGTCGCGGCCTTCTGCTGGTCGAGGCCCTTGCGCATGTCGATGCCGTGGGCGATGCAGTGGCTGTAGGCGATGATCAGCGACGGCCCGGCCCAGCTCTCGGCTTCGCGGAGGGCCTTGAGCGTCTGCCCGTCGTTGGCGCCCATGGCGATCTGGGCGACGTAGACGTTGCCGTAGCCCATCGCCATGCGCCCGAGGTCCTTCTTGGCCGTGCGCTTGCCGCCGGAGGCGAACTTGGCGACGGCGCCGACCGGGGTGGCTTTCGAAGCCTGTCCGCCGGTGTTCGAGTAGACCTGGGTGTCGAGCACGAGCACGTTGACGTCACGCCCGGAGGCGAGCACGTGGTCGAGACCGCCGTAGCCGATGTCGTAGGCCCAACCGTCGCCGCCGAGGATCCAGACGTCGGTGCGTGCGAGCGTGTCGGCCAAGCTGAGGAGGTCGCGGGCGAGCGAGTCGTCGACCGGCGTCAGCGCCGTCTTGAGCTCCGCGATGCGGTCCCGCTGCGCGGCGAGGACGCGCTCGTCGAGCATGTCCGCGTCGTCGGTCTCGAGCAGCGCCTCGGCGAGTTCGGGCGGGACGGCTTCGGCCAGGGCGGTGGACTCCCCGGCCAGCGCCGCGCGCAGGAGGGCGCGAGCGCGGTCGCGCTGCGCGTCGAGCGCGAAGCGCATGCCGACGCCGAACTCGGCGTTGTCTTCGAACAGCGAGTTCGACCAGGCCGGGCCGAAGCCGCGGCGGTTCGCGCTCCACGGCGTCGTGGGCAGGTTGCCGCCGTAGATCGACGAGCAGCCGGTGGCGTTGGCGATCACGCTTCGGTCGCCGTAGAGCTGGCTGACGAGGCGCACGTAGGGCGTCTCGCCGCAGCCGGCGCAGGCGCCCGAGAACTCGAACAGCGGCTCGAGCAGTTGCACGTTCTTGACGTTGGTGAAGGCGAGCCCGTCGAAGCGATTCACGTCGGGAAGCTCGCGGAAGTAGGCCCAGTGCTCGCGGCCCTGCTCACGCAGCGGGGCCTGCGGGACCATGTCGATCGCCTTGTGCCCGCTGCGCGACTTGTCCTTGACCGGGCAGACCTCGACGCAGAGCGCGCAGCCGGTGCAGTCCTCGACGGCGATCTGCAGCGTGTAGCGGTCGTCGTCGCCGAATTCGCGCCACTTGGCGGGCACGGCCTGGAAGCCCTCGGGGGCGTCCGCGAGGTCGGCCTCGTCGACGACCTTCGAGCGGATGACGCTGTGCGGGCAGACCATGACGCACTTGCCGCACTGGATGCAGATGTCGGGATCCCACTCGGGGACTTCCTGGGCGATGTTGCGCTTCTCGAAGCGGGCCGTGCCCAGGGGCCAGGTGCCGTCCTCGGGCAGCGCCGAGACGGGCAGCGCGTCGCCGTCGCCGCGAATCATCGCGGCGGTCACGGTGGTGACGAAGTCGGGCGCGTCGGGGCTGACCGTGGGTGGACGACGCCGCTCCGTGCTCGCCGCGGCGGGAACCTCGACGCGCGCCAGGTGCTCGGGAGCGCGCCGGATCGCCTCGAGGTTGCGCCGGACGACCGCCTCGCCCAGCTTTCCGTAGCTCGCGCGGGTCGCCTGCTCGAGGCGCGTGGCCGCTTCGCCCTTCGGGAGCACGTCGCTGAGCTCGAAGAAGCACGACAGCATCACCGTGTTGATGCGGCTGCCGAGTCCGACCTCGCGGGCGAGCGCGTAGGCGTCGACCGTCCAGAGCTCGAGCTCCTTCTCCAGGATGCCGTCCTGGACCTCTTTCGGGAGCGCGTCCCAGACCTCGTCGTGCGGCAGGGGCGCGTTGAGGAGCAGGCGCCCCCCGGGCTTGGCATTGGCGAGGACGTCGTAGCGGTCGAGGAAGCCGAACTGGTGCACGGCGACGAGGTCGGCGCGCCGAACGAGGTAGGTGCTCCGGATCGGTTCGGGCCCGAAGCGCAGGTGGCTGATGGTGCGGGCCCCGGCCTTCTTCGAGTCGTAGACGAAGTAGCCCTGCGCGTGCAGGTCGGTGCCCTGACCGATGATGGCGATCGCGTTCTTGTTCGCGCCGACGGTGCCGTCGGAGCCGAGGCCCCAGAACACCGCCTGGGTCACCTCGTCGGAGCTGATGTCGAGGTCCTCGTCCCACGGCAGCGAGCTGTGGCTCACGTCGTCGTGGATGCCGATCGTCACGTGGTTGCGCGGTTGCTCGGCGGTCATCTCCTCGAACAGGCCGAGCAGCATCGCCGGGGTGAGCTCCTTGCTCGAGAGGCCGTAGCGCCCCGCGATCACGCGCGGGCGCGCGTCGAAGCGCTCGTCCCCATGTTCGGCCACGGCGGTGAGCACGTCCTGGTACAGCGGCTCGCCGGCCGAACCCGGTTCCTTCGTGCGGTCGAGCGCGGCGATCGTGCGGACCGTGGCCGGCAGCGCATCGACGAAGCGCTTCGCGTCGAAGGGCCGGTACAGGCGGACCTTGAGGACGCCGACCTTCGCCCCGTGCGTCGCTCGCATCCAGCGCACGGTCTCTTCCGCGGTCTCGCAGGCGGATCCCATCAACACCGCGACGCGCTCGGCGTCGGCAGCGCCGACGTAGTCGAAGGGGTGGTAGCTGCGGCCGGTGCGCTCGGCGAGCGCGTCCATCGCAGCGGCGATCGCCTCGACGGCCGCCGGGTAGCGGGGGTTGACCGATTCGCGCGCCTGGAAGAACACGTCGGGGTTCTGCGCCGTGCCGCGCACCACCGGGTGGGCCGGGTTGAGGGCCCGCGCACGGTGCGCGCGCACCGCGCCGTCGTCGATCAGGGCGCGCAGGTCGCTCTCGTCTAGAAGGTCGATCTTGGCGACCTCGTGCGAGGTGCGGAAGCCGTCCATGACGTGCAGGAAGGGAACGCGGCTGGTCAGGCTGGCCGCCTGGGCGATCAGCGCCATGTCGTGCGCTTCCTGCACCGACGCGGCGAAGAGCATGCCGAAACCGGTCGCGCGGGCGGCCATGACGTCGCTGTGGTCGCCGAAGATCGACAGCGCCTGGGCCGCCACCGAGCGAGCCGCGACGTGGACCACCGCGGGCGTGAGCTCGCCGGCGATCTTGTAGAGGTTCGGGATCATCAGCAGCAGCCCTTGGCTGGCCGTGAACGTGGTCGTCAAGGCACCCGCCTGCAGCGATCCGTGCAGCGCGCCGGCGGCGCCGCCCTCGGCCTGCATCTCGTGCACCTGCGGGACGCCGTCCCACAGGTTCGGGTTCCCGCGCTGCGACCAGCGGTCGGCGAGCTCGGCCATCGGTGACGACGGCGTGATGGGGTAGATGGCGATGACGTCGTTCAGGCGGTACGCGACACGAGCGACGGCCTCGTTGCCGTCGATCGTCGCGCTCGCGGGGACGCCGCGGGGCGTGGACATGTTGTGACTCCTTCCCGGCAGGGGCCGAATGGGGCTCAAGGCAGGATAGGAGCCGTCGCGGACGCGCCCCGACCCTCCTCGTCGGACGCGTCGCGTAGGGAAATCACCGACACGCGGAGCGCCCGGATGGGGTTGCCGATCGCCTGCCTCGGGGGCGTCCGGGAGCGCGTCGCCCGCGTGCTATCGTCCCCCCGTGAACGACGACGAAACGACCGTCGACGAGATGAAGGATCCCGGGCCCAGCGGCACCGCAGCGGAGCCCCGTGCGCCGAGCGAGGCCGCGCCGGAGGCGGCCCCCGCGCGGGGCGAGCTGCGCTACGGCCAAGAAAGTCTTCGCCAGCGACGATCCCGAGCTCCTCATCGTCGAGTACAAGGACGACGCCACCGCCTACAACGCGCAGAAGCGCGGCACGATCGAGGGCAAGGGCGCGGTGAACAACGCGGTTTCGAGCGCCGTGTTCGAGCTGCTCGAGCGGGCCGGCGTCGCGACCCACTTCGTGCGCCGCCTCGACGAACGCCGCCAGCTCGTGCGCGCCGTCGAGATCGTGCCGGTCGAGGTGATCGTGCGCAATCGCAGCGCCGGCAGCTTCGCCACGCGCTACGGCGTCGAGGAGGGCTTCGAGCTCGATCCGCGGGTGATCGAGTGGTGCTACAAGTCCGACGACCTCGGCGACCCGCCGATGAACGACGCCACCGCGGTGGCGCTGGGCTTCGCCTCGCCCGACGACCTCGAGGCGCTGTGGGAGGGTGCGATCGCCGTCAACGACGTGCTCGGCCCCTTCTTCGCGTCGCTCGATCTCGACCTGATCGACTTCAAGCTCGAGTTCGGACGCCTGCCGGACGGGAGCATCGTCCTCGCCGACGAGATCAGCCCCGACACCTGCCGGCTGTGGGACGTCGAGACCGGCGAGCGGATGGACAAGGATCGCTTCCGACGCGACCTCGGACGCGTCGAGGAGGCCTACGCCGACGTGCTCGCGCGCGTTCAGGCGGCGACCGGCGGGGACGGCGACGCCTGATGCCGACCTTCGACGCCGAAGTCTCGGTGATGCTCAAGCCGGCGATCCTCGATCCACAGGGGCGCGCGGTGCAGGCCACCCTCGAGCGCCTGGGGCACGGCAACCTGCACGACCTGCGGGTCGGCAAGCGGATCACGCTGACCCTCGAGGGGGAGCGCAGCGACGTCGAGGCGCAGCTGCGCGAGATCGCCGACACGATCCTCTCGAATCCGGTCATGGAAGACGTCGAGGTCGAGTTGACCGAACGCTCGTGAGCGCCTGGACGACGGGCACCGTGGTCGCGCGGGACGGGGTGGCCCTGGCGACCCACCGATGGCCGGGCGCTGCCGACGGCGCGTCGAGGGGCGCGACCGTCCTCGTCGTGCACGGCTACGCCGAGCACGTGCGGCGCTACGACGCCCTGGCCACCGACCTCCACGGCGCGGGGTTCGACGTGATCGGTTTCGACCTGCGCGGCCACGGTGCCAGCGGCGGGCGCCGCGCCGACGTGGAGGACTTCGACATCTACGTCGACGACGTCGCCGCCGTCGCCGAGGCGGTGGCGGCCGATGCCCCCGATCTCGCCGTGCTGGGGCACTCGATGGGCGGGGCGATCGCAGCCCGGTTCGCGCAGCGCGGGACGCACGACCTGTCGGCGCTCGTGCTCGCGAGCCCGTACCTGATCAACGCGGTCCCCGTCCCCCCCTGGCTCGAGCCCCTCGCCCGCCTGCTGCAGCGGATCGTGCCGCAGCTGGGCGTCCGCGAGCTCGACACCGAGGGCCTTTCGCGGCTCCCCGAGGAGGTGCGCGCCTACGAGACCGATCCGCTCATCTACAACGGCTTGGTCAAGGCGCGCATGGGCGTGCAGTTGGTCGACGGCGGCCGGCGGGTCCTCGAGGGTGCGGCGCCGCTGGACGTCCCGACGCTCGTGCTGCACGGCGAGGCCGACCGGATCGCCGATCCCGAGGGCAGTCGCCGCTTCGCCGAGCGCACCGGGTCCGAGCTCCGGACGTACCCGGGCGGGTTCCACGAACTGTTCTTCGACCGCGTGCGGGCCGAGGTGCGCCGCGACGTCGTGGCGTGGCTCGAGGGGCGCTTGACCTAGGCGGTCCGCGGCGAAGGCGGGTGCGATTCAGCCGGCGTTCGCCGGCGCCTCGGTCGGTGCGAGGGCGCCTGCGCCTGCGACCGCGGCACCGCCCTTGAATACGCTTCGGATCGATTCGGCCCGCTCGAGCAGGCGAATGTCGGCGAGCGGGTCGCCGTCGACGATCACGATGTCGGCGTAGGCACCCGCCTCGAGCGTCCCGACCTGGCCCTCCCACCCGAGGCAGGCGGCCGCCGTCTTCGTCGCTGCGACGATCGACTCCATCGGCGTCAGGCCGACGTCGACCATCAGCCCCAGCTCGCGCAGGTTCGTGCCGTGGGGCATGACGCCGGCGTCGGTTCCCATCGCGATCCTCACGCCCGCTTCGTGCGCCTTGGCGATGCTCCGTTGGTGGATGTCGACGATTTCGCGCGCCTTTTCGAGCGCGTTCGGGGGCAGTCTGGCCCCGGCTTCGGCCGATTCGATCACCGAGAGCCCGGCGAGCAGCGTCGGCACGAGGTAGGTGCCGTGTTCGACCATCAGGTCGACGGCCTCCTCGTCGAGGAAGATGCCGTGTTCGATCGACTGGATGCCGGCCCGGACCGCATTCTTGATTCCTTGGGCGCCTTGGGCGTGGGCCATGACCCGGGTCCCGCGGCGCGCGGCAGCCTCGGCGACGACGACCTCGAGCTCCTCGGGCGAGAACTGCGTGAATTCGGGGTGATCGGTCGGGCTCATCACCCCGCCGGTCGCACAGATCTTGACGACGTCGGCCCCCGCGCGCAGGACTTCGCGGACCTTGGCGCGGACTCCGTCGACGCCGTCGCAGATCCCGTTGGGAAGCCCCGGGTGGCTTGGCATCGGGATGATCTCGGGCGCGTTTCCGGACGGCATCCAGAAATCGACGTGTCCCCCGGTGATCGACAGGATCGCCGTGCTGATCTGCATGCGCGGACCGGCGATCAGGCCGGTCTCGACGGCCCGCTTCATCCCGAGGTCCGCACCGCCCGCGTCCCGCACGGTCGTGATCCCGGCGGCGAGCGTGCGCTCGAGGCGTCCGACCGCGAGGTAGAAGGGCAGCGAGAACGGGGTCGCGAGGAGCCCCTGGACGTCGACGCCCTCCAGGGTCATGTGCACGTGGGCGTCGATGAAGCCCGGAAGGATCGAACCGCCCTGCGCGTCGATCCGGCGGGCGCCGCTCGCGTCGGGCTCGAGCGCGGCGCGCGGGCCTGCGCCGACGATGCGCTCGCCTTCGACGAGCCCCGTGAGCACCTTGCCAAAGTGCGGATGCTGGGCACCAGAGTGGATGTACTGCCAGCGATAGGCTTCTAGGAAGCCGGCCTCGATCTCAT
>CBDUCW010000051.1:0-11095 GCA_965365745.1 uncultured Trueperaceae bacterium | reverse complement strand
CCTGGGCGCCGTGCGGGTCGTGGGTGGGGTCGCCGAGCGCTTCGACCATGCGAGCCTCGAAGGCCTCGCTGATGTAGTGCTCGAGCCGTTCGGCCTCGTCATGCACCTCGTGCCACGGATAGCCGAGCGCTTCGGCGAGGTAGGTCTCGAGCAGGCGGTGGTGCCGCACGGTCTCGAGCGCCACCTTGGCGCCGGCCTCGGTGAGCGTCGCCCCCTTGTAGGGCTCGTGATCGACGAGGTTGAGCGCGCTCAACTTCTTGAGCATGCCGGTGACGCTGGCGGCGCTGACGCCCAGGGCGTCGGCGAGCGGTTGGGTCTTCACGTTCTCGCGGCCGAGGTCGAGCAGCGCCTTGAGGTAGTCCTCCATGGCGCTGCTGATCGTGGGAGCGTCGTCGTCGGGCATCGGTCTACGCTACCGAAGCGAGCCGCTGCGAGGCGCGGGCGCACCCGCCGGCGGCGGGGAGACCGCGAGATCGGCGACCGACGCGAGCCCGCGCCGGTCGAGCTCGGCGGCGATGCCGTCGAGGATGCGTCCGATCAGGGCCGGCCCCTGGTAGATCAGGCCGGTGTAGACCTGGAGCAGCGTCGCCCCCGCCTCGAGCCGCTCGATCGCGGCCGCCGGCCCGTCGATGCCGCCGACCGCGATCAGGGGGAGCGACGTCGACCGGCGCAGGTGCCGCAGCACGTCGAGCGCCCGCGGGGCCAGCGGTCGACCGGATAGGCCGCCCGCCTCGCCCGGATCGGCGCGCAAGCCCGGTCGCGAGAGCGTCGTGTTGGTCGCGATCAGGCCGGCGATCCCGTGGGCCTCGGCGAGCTCGACGACGTCGTCGAGCTCGTGCGCTTCGAGATCGGGGGCCACCTTGACGAGGGTCGGCCGGGGCCCGAGCTCCGCGCGCAGCTCGGCCACGAGCGCGAGCAGGTCGCTCAGCGGTTCGCGCGCCTGCAGGCTGCGGAGGCCCGGTGTGTTGGGCGAGCTGACGTTGACGACGAGGTAGTCGGCGACCGGCCAGACCGCCCGCAGCGAGGCGTCGTAGTCGGCGCGGGCGGCGTCGAGCGGCGCCACCTTGCTCTTGCCGACGTTGACGCCGATCGGGACGTCGATGGCGCCCCGCGTACGCCAGTCCGCGACCCGGGCCGCCAGCGCCTCGGCCCCGCGGTTGTTGAAGCCCATCCGGTTGATCAGCGCCGCGTCCGCGGGAAGGCGGAACAGGCGCGGCCGCGGATTCCCCGGCTGCGGCACGGCGGTGACGCTGCCCGCCTCGACGTGCCCGAACCCGAGCGCGGCGAAGGCCGGCAGCGCGTCGCCGTCCTTGTCCATGCCGGCGGCGAGGCCGAGCGGGTGCGCGAAGCGTAGACCGAAGACGTCGACGCCGAGGCGCGGATCGACGGACGGCGCCGCGGCGCCGAGCAGGCGCCGGGCGCCGGGGCTCCGGCTCGCCCATGCGAGCGCGCCCACGACGAGGCCGTGGGCGCGCTCGGCGTCGAGGCGGAACAGGGCGGGGCGGGCGAGCCGGTACACGCGGCGGAGTCTACCGCGGGGCCCCGAGCCCGGGGCGCGGCACCGGGGACCGTACGCGCGGGACGGCTACGCGGACGGGGGCTGGCTGGGCCGAACCTCGATCTTCGACGGCAGCGTGCGGGGATCCATTTCGAGCAGGTCGCGCACCATCTGGCCGAGGTCTTCGGGTTGGATGCGCCACGCGTGCTCGGCAGCGTCGCCGCTCGCGAAGCCGGTGGCCACCGAGCCGGGCATGATCGTCGCCACGCGCACGCCGACCTTGCGCAGGTCGAGCATGGCCGCGTGGCTGAGGCCGTTGAGACCGAACTTGCTGGCGTTGTAGGCGCTTCCGGTGGGGAAGAAGTTCGTGCCGGCGAGGCTGCCGATCGTCACCACGATCCCCTTGCGCTCGATCAGCGCGGGCGCCGCGGCGCGGATGCTGTAGAAGGCCCCGGTGAGATTCGTGTCGATCACGGTCTGCCAGTCCTCGGGGTCCATCTCGTGGACGGGGCCGAAGTGGCCCACCCCGGCGTTGGCGATCATCGCGTCGAGCCCGCCGAAACGCTCGACGGTCTGGGCGACGGCCGCCTCCTGCTGCGCGAGGTCGCGCACGTCGCAGACGAGGCCGAGCGCGTCGCCTGCGCCGCGCCCCCGCAGCGCTTCGGCGGCGGCCTTCACGTCGGATTCGGTGCGCGCCGTGATCGTGACGTCGACGCCGGCGTCGACGAGCGCTTCCGCGATGCCGAGGCCGATGCCCTTGCTGCCGCCGGTGACGAGGGCGGCGGTTCCGTTCAATTCGTTGCGTGCCATGATGCGACGGTACCAGGGGGCGCACGCAGCCGAACGCAAGCCGACCCACACGCCGCGGTCCGGAACGAAGCGCGAGCGAGGGGGCGCGCACCGCCCCTGGTATGCTCGCCGCGACCTGCATGGAGACGCTGACCCTCATCCGGCACGCCATCACCGACTGGAACCAGAACGGCCGCTTCCAGGGCCACACCGACGTCCCCCTGAACGATCTCGGGCGCGAGCAGGCCCGTCAGCTCGGGGCGCGCGTGCACGCCTTCGAGGACGTTCGGCTCGTCTCGAGCCCGTCGGTTCGTGCGGTCGAGACGGCGCGGCTCGCCTTCGACGACCGCGAGCCGGTTCTCGAGCCGCGGCTTCGGGAGCTCAACTTCGGGAGCTTCGAGGGGCACACCCTCGACGAAAACCGCCGTCATCCGGAGTGGAAGACCTGGTTCGCCGATCCCTACGCCCGGGCGGCGCCCGGTGGGGGCGAGGCCTACCGCGACCTCCGCGGGCGCGTCGCCGACTGGCTCGACGAGATGCACACGCACGCCGACCCCGGCGAGCACGTCGTCGCCGTCACCCACTCGGGCACCATCCAGATGCTGCTCGCCCACCTCGTGGGCGTCGAGCACCCCCGTTGGCGCAAGCGTTTCTACCTGCGCCACGCCAGCATCTCGCGCGTTCGCTTCCGTGCCGACGAGGACGGGAACGGCGGCCACGCCGTCATCGAGCGCGTCAACGATGCCAGCCACCTCGCGGGCGACGGCGACCCGTTCCTCGAATGAGGCGCCGTTCCCACGTGCGCAAGCCGCGCCCGGGCGGCGTCGAGCGGGCGCGGCGATGACCGTGACCGCGACGACCCCGGCCCGGGCCGACGACGCGGCGCCGACGGAACTCCCGGACGCCTTCGTGGTGCGGCAGCCGGCCTTCGAGGGTTCGCTGACCGAGCTGGCCTACGCCCTGCGCGAGGGCACGGTGGCGACCGGCGATCTCGACCTGTACCAGCTGGTGCGCACCTTCCTCGTCTACTTCGAGGGGTGGGCCGAGACCGACCTCAACCTCGCTTCCGAGGCGCTGCCCGGCGTCGCGCAGATCATCGAACTCAAGCTGCGACTCCTGCTGCCGCGCCCGCCGCGGGTCGACGACGACGAGGACGGCGAGGAGGAGCTCGAAGAGGCGCTGGCCGCCGTCGCGCTGCTCGACGAACTCGAGCAGGCGATCGAATTCCTGCGGCGCCGGCGGCAGCAGCGTCGCGTGACGCTCCCCGCCCGCACGCCCAGACCCGATTTCCCGCGCCCCGAGCGGCCGCTCGACGTGGGCATCGGCGCGTTGTCGGAGATCGCGGGCCGCCTGCGCAGCGCGAGCTACTTCGAGATGGCGATCGACCGACTCACGCTCGCCGGTGCGATCTCGCGTCTGCTCGCGAAGCTCAAGCAGGCCGGCCGCGGGCTCCTGTTCCGCCTGTTCGGCGCTCGGGACTGGGCCACGCAGACCGTGGTCTTCACCGGCATGCTCGAACTCGTTCGCGAGGGCAAGATCACGGCCGAGCAGGACGAGCCCTACGGCGACATCCGGATCGCCCTCGCCGGCGACGCGTCGCGGGACGCGGCGCCGTCCGATGGAGCGGGGGCGCCCGACGTCGAGGCGACGGAGGCCGACGCGCCCGTGGCCGCGGTGCGCGAACCGATCGAGGCCTGAGCCCGCCGAGGGCGAGGAGCGGCCCGGTGGCAGTCGGCGCCGTCGGGGCACCGGTGCCCCCCCCGGACGGCCCCGGCTTGGCGCCGGAGGCGCCGGGTCAGGCGGGCGCCGTGGTCAGGCGGGCGCCGTCGCCGCGGCCTTCGCTTCGCGCTTGCGCAGGTTCGGATCGAGGGTGCGCTTGCGCAGCCGCAGGTTCGACGGCGTGATCTCGAGCAGTTCGTCCTGCTCGAGGTACTCGAGCGCGTCCTCCAGCCCCATCTTGCGCGGCGGGATCAGCACGAGGTTGTCGTCGGAGCCGGCCGAACGGACGTTCGTGAGCTTCTTGTTCTTGGTCACGTTGACGTCGAGGTCGCCGGGTCGGTTGTTCGCCCCGACGATCATGCCCACGTACACTTCGGTGCCCGGTTCGATGAAGAACTCGCCGCGATCCTGGAGCTTCCAGATGCTGTAGGCGAAGGCCTCGCCGGTCTCCATGGAGACCAGCGACCCTCCGCGTCGTGTGCGGATCTCGCCGACGTGCGGGCCGTAGCCCTCGAAGGTGCTGTTCAGGAGCCCCTCGCCCTGGGTCTGCGACAGGAAGGTGGTGCGAAAGCCGAACAGCCCGCGCGCCGGGATGCGGTACTCGAGCCGGGCGCGGTGCTCGCCCTGCGCCATGTCGACCAGGGTGCCCTTGCGGCTCGCGAGCGACTCCATCACGGCGCCCATGGCGTCTTCAGGTACGTCGGCGACCACGGTCTCGAACGGTTCGTGGAGCACGCCGTCGATCGTCTTGGTGATCACTTCGGGGCGCGAGACCGACATCTCGTAGCCCTCGCGGCGCATCTGTTCGAGGAGCACCGACAGGTGCAGCTCGCCGCGGCCCGAGACGCGGAACGACTCGCCGGGCAGATCCTCGACCCGCAACGCCACGTTGCTGAGCAGTTCGCGTTCGAGCCGGTCGCCGAGGTGTCGGCTGGTGACGTAGCGACCCTCGCGACCCGCCAACGGGCTCGTGTTCGGTCCGATGGTGACGCTGACGGTGGGCTCGTCGACCTTGACGAAGGGGAGCGCTTGGCCGCTGCCGGGGGCCGACAGCGTCTCGCCGATGCGCACTTCGTCGAGGCCCGCCAGGGCGACGATGTCGCCCGCGTCCGCGAAGGCGGTCTCGATGCGCTCGAGTCCGAGGTGCGTGTAGATCTTGGTGACCCGGGCCTGGGTCTCGGAACCGTCGAGGGCGAAGCGGCGCAGCGTCTTGCCGACCTCGAGCCGCCCCTGCCGCACGCGCCCCACCGCGAGACGGCCGAGGAAGTCGCTGTAGTCGAGGTTGGCCACCTGCAGCAGGAACGGGGCGCTCGTGTCGCCGGCCGCGGCGGGGACGTGGTCCACGATCGCCTCGAAGAGCGGCGCGAGACTCCCGTCGGGCTCCTCGCCGTCGCGCCAGGCCACGCCGTCGCGGGCGATCGCCTTGAGGATGGGGAAGTCGAGCTGCTCGTCGTCGGCGCCGAGTTCGACCATCAGGTCGAACGTGAGGTCGACGACCTTGTCGGGGCGGGCGTCCTTGCGGTCGACCTTGTTGATCACGACGATCGGCTTGAGGCCGCGTTCGAGCGCCTTGCCGAGCACGAAGCGCGTCTGCGGCATCGGACCCTCGGCCGCGTCGACCAGCAACAGCACGCCGTCGACCATCTGCAGGCCGCGTTCCACCTCGCCGCCGAAGTCGGCGTGGCCGGGGGTGTCGACGATGTTGATCTTCTCGCCGTTCCACTCCACGGCCGTGTTCTTGGCCAGGATCGTGATGCCTCGCTCGCGCTCGAGGGCGTTCGAGTCCATCACGCGGTCCTCGACCTGCTGGTTCGCGCGGAAGATGTTCGACTGCCGCAGCATGCCGTCCACGAGCGTGGTCTTGCCGTGGTCGACGTGCGCGATGATGGCGATGTTTCGGTAGGTCATCTCGATGGTCCCGTTGCCCTTCCTTCGTGCGCGGCGCGTTCCGGCGTCCCCGGCGACGTCACCAATCGAAGAGTGTAGCCGCTCGGATGCGTTCGGCGCGGCGTTCGGGCGACGCGCGCGGGGCGGGGCCGCGGGCGCCGGGGGCACGGGCGTACGGGCCGACGGCGCCGCGAACGCGAACCGGGGCGCCCGCTGAGGGCGCCCCGGTCGTGCGGTGCTTCGGGGTCGGGCTTAGTTGACGCCGGCCCCGACTTCGCCGCAGGCGACGATCGTGCCGAGGTTGTCGGTCGAGAGGTGGATGTTGATGTAGTGATCGCCTTCGACGATGGCCGACACCGGCACGTCCGCGAAGGTGAGGCTGCTGCCGGTCGAGCCGTCGACCGTGGTGAGCGGAACCGCGATGCCGCCGCCCGTCCCGCAGTCGCCCACGTGGAAGTGGGCAGGGTGCAGACCGCCGGCCGGCGTGCCGTCGAGGTCGATCTCGACGAGCGTGCCCGCGCCCAGCGGGTAGAGCGTCACCGAGCCCGAGACGCCGGCGACGCCGGTGTCGAAGACGCCGTAGGTGATGGCGCTGCCGCGCATGCTCATGCTCGCCATCGGGGCGAAGCCGAGCTGCATGGCGACGGTCGGCGGAAGGATCACCGCGTCGATGACGTGGATGACGCCGTTCGAGGCTTCGATGTCGGTCGCGACGACGTTCGCGTTGTTCACCATCACGTTGCCACCGTCGACGGTGACATCGATCTCTTCGCCCTGGACGCTCGTGGCGGCGTCGATGCCGACGACGTCCTCGGCGAAGACAGCGCCCGCCACGACGTGGTAGGTGAGGATCGCGGTCAGCGTGTCGATGTCGGCGAGCAGCGCTTCGAGGGTGCCCTCGGGCAGCGCCTCGAAGGCGGCGTTGGTCGGTGCGAACACGGTGAACGGACCTTCGCTCGACAGCGTGTCGACGAGGCCGGCGGCCTGTACGGCGGTCACGAGCGTCGAGAAGTCGTCGTTTCCTGCGGCGACGTCGACGATGGTCTGCGCCTGGGCGACGCCGACGGCGAGCGCGGCAGCGAGCAGGAGCGAGGCGAGGGCGGTGCGAATGGATCGGATCATGGGAGTTCCTTTCAAAAGCTTCGAGATTGAACTACCGAAGTGTAGGCAGGCCGATGCCGACCGACGTTGGCGCAGCCCACAGACCCATGGCCTCCGCGCTCGGGACCGGGGTGCCGCAGGACCCCGCCGACGTCTGACGCATAGATGACGGAGTTTGCCGAATCGAAGTGGCACCTTCGTAGATAGCTCGGTCGCGCCGTGCCCAGGCTTCGCGTTCGTTGCCCCTCCCCAGGCCCGGCGCAGCGACGGATCACCGCGTCCCCCCGCTGGGCGCACTCGATTCGCCTCGCCCCGACCTCGCGTTCCCCCACGCCCATGCCACGGCCGCGGTGCCCGATCCACCGACGATCGCGCACACCAAACCCCGCCGCCGTGCGTTCCAGGAGGACGGCATGACGACACGCGTCACGATGTACACGACCGGATGGTGCGGCGACTGCACCATCACCAAGAACTTCCTGAACAAGTTCGAGATCCCCTTCGACGAGGTCAACATCGAAGAGGATCCCGAGGCTGCGGCCTTCGTCATGGAAGTCAACGACGGTCGCCGAAGCGTCCCCACGCTCGTCGTGAACGGCGATGCGGTATCGCTCTCCGGCTTCACGCGGACCAAGTTCGACGCCTTCGTCGAGAAGCACGGCCTGCGCTCCGATTCGTGAATCGGGCGCGTGGTACGGTTCGCGCGATGCAACCACCCCGCACGGCCCGTAGCGCCCCCGCCGAACGCCCCGCCCGCCCGCGAGCCCGACCGGCGGCGTCCACGCGTCGGCGCGACGCCGAAGCGATCCCCGACCCGCGGGAGCGCCCCGACAAGGGGCCGACGGTCCGTGCGATGTTCGACTCGATCGCGCCGCGCTACGACCTCGTCAATCGCGTGTTGACCCTCGGCATCGACGGCGTGTGGCGAGCCGAAGCCGTCCGGCTCGCGACCGCCGGAGCGCCCGACCGCATCCTCGATGCGGCCACCGGAACGGCCGATCTCGCGGTCGCGCTCAAGCGCTCGGCGCCTGCAGCCGACGTGGTCGGGATCGACTTCGCGGAGCGCATGCTCGAGGTCGGCCGCGCCAAGGCCCGGCGCGCCGGGCTCGACGTCCGGCTCGACGTCGGCGACGCGCTCGACCTGCCCTACCCGGACGCGAGCTTCGACGCGGTCACGATCGCCTACGGGCTGCGGAACTTCGGCGACGTCGGTGCGGGGCTGCGCGAATTCCGGCGAGTGCTGCGCCCGGGCGGGCGCCTCGTCGTGCTCGAGTTCACGCCGCCGCGGCCGGGCCTTCTCGGGCGCGCCATGCGGTTCTACACGCTCCGGGTCGTCCCATGGATCGGCGGATGGCTGTCGGGGCGCCCCGGGGCATACCGGTACCTCAACGACTCGGTCATGGCCTTCCTCGCGCCCGATGCCCTCGCCGACCGGCTCTACGGCGCCGGCTTCGACGCGGTCCGGTACCGCGTCCACGAGACGGGGATCTCGGCCGTGCACGTCGCCGACGTCGCTCCCGGCTCCGGCGCTGCGCCGGCACCCGGCGAGGGCGGCGGCCAGCGTGCCCCCACCGGACCGCAGGCCGAGCCGCGAACGGGGGGCATGCCGTGAGCGAGTCGGGATCGGAACGCCGCCGCATCCCCGTTCGTCGCCCCGACGTCGGCGCGCCCGCCACGCCCAACGACGACGCCCTCGGCACCGTGGAGGGCGGCGCGACGGGCCTCGAGGGACTCGCCTTCGAGGTGAACACGGACGCTTCGCTGGTCGATCCCGACTGGAGCGTGTTCGCCGAGCAGCACGAACGCCGCTTCGACATGCCGATCCGCTTCCTCAAGAACCGGGTCGACGGACGCGCGCTCGACAACGACGTGACCAAGCTGCGCGTGGGCGACGGCGGCTACTGGATCGAGTCGCGGAGATTCCCGGCCGCGTTCTTCGGCGACACCGGGCGCGCCGAGGTCGAGTCCGTGGACGTCGGCGAGGCGCAGGCCCTCGTGTGGGAAGCCGTCGCGCTGTACCGCTCCGGCGAGGCCCAGTCGCTCACCTGCGTCTACCGCGACGGCGACCCCCCCGAGGTCTTCTTCGGCTACCGCGGCGGCGGGGAGCGGTGGGAGCTGGGAGCGATCCAATCGACGCTGCCGCTCCACCTTCGTGTCATGGTCGAGGCCGACGAGGACAGTCCGCTCGTGGGCGGTCGCCGTGGCGTGTTCGTCTACCAACGCGGCGAGCCGGACGGGCACCACGTGGTGCGCGTGGCGGGGCGTCGCCTCCCGCTGATGGGCCAGGGCGACCTGCGCGTGTGATCTGCGCGCGCCCCCCGAGAATCGCGTGACCGGGGACCCGCGCCGTCCCGGAGAGATGGGTTCCTCCGGCCGAGATGCCGACCGCCGCGCGGCCGACGGTCGCGACGCCGATGCGATCGTGGTGGGAGCCGGCTTCGCTGGCTGCGAGGTCGCCGCCGCCTGCGCGCGGGGCGGGCTCCGCACGCTGCTCGTCACCACGAGCATGGACACCGTGGCCAAACCCGTGCGGGACCGCGTCGTCTTCGACGAAGATCCCGGCGGCTGGCTCGGCGAGCTCGTGCGCGAGCTTCCGCGCGACCGCGACGGGGCCGTGCGCGGCTGGGATCTGCACCGAGCGGCCAAGGAGAGGCTCGAGCACACGGCCGGGCTGCACCTGCTGCAGTCCGACGCCAGCGCCCTGCTGGTGGACGACGCGACCGACCCGCCGCACGTCGCCGGCATCGACACCTGGGAGGGGATCGCCCGGCGCGCCCCGATCGTGGTGCTGGCCGCCGGCTCGTTCCTGGGGGCCCGCCTGCGAGCCGGGGCGTTGCGCGAGCAGGCCGGCAGGCTTGGCGAGATGGCCTACGACGATCTGTACGACGACCTGCGTTCCCGCGGGCTTCGCTTCGAGGCCTGCCGCGCCGAGGGCGACCCCGGGACCGGCGCGCCCAGCTACGAGGTGCGCTTCGAACGGCTGCATCCCGACGTCGTCGCCCCGCTCCCGGGCACGGCGGAGGGTGCGGTCGCGATTCCGCGGATCGGGGGGCTCTACGCCGCAGGCTTGGTCGCCGGAACGCCTCTCGGTCCCGGCACCCGCGGATACCGCGCCGCGGCGTCGGCCGGTCGGAGCCTCGGCGGGCACCTCGTGGCCGAGGCGGTTGCCGACTGAGCGAGGCTCAGAGGCCTGCGGTGTCGTCGTTCGGGCGTGTGTAGGGGGTGAGCTTCGCCACCGCCCGCCGGGGGGCCCAGACGATGCGGGCGCCCTGAAGGGTCGTGGCGAGCAGCCGGAACCGCTCGGGCGGCCCCGGTTCGATGTCCCCGATCACGTACCGGACGCCGTCGTGGAGCACCTCTTCGCCGACGGTGAACACGGTCGGTGGTCCGGCCTGCTGCGGCGTGTCGGTTGCGGTCGTCATGCCGCAGCCTACCGTGTCGGCCGCCACCCCACGGCGAGCGCGACTAGCCCGCCGTCGCCGCCGAGATCACCCACAGCGTGAATGCCGACAGCAGCGCGGGGAAGGCGAAGATCGCCCCGACGTACAGCAGCGACGACAGGCGCACGCGGTCGGGGGCGAAGGCCCGGGCCGCGGCGACGATCATCCAGATGTGCCAGACGGGGAACAGGATCACGCCGACGACCAGCGCGGGCAGCGGTGCGAAGAACAGGGCCGGCAGCAGCGACACGGCGATGATGCCGGCGGGAAGCCAGGCCCAGCCGGTGACTTCCCACGCGCGGAGCTCGAGGCGGGCCGGCCGGCTGAGCACGATCCCGCCGAGGAACCAGGTCAGTCCGGTGTAGCCGAGGCCGAGAGCGAGGACGATCAGCGTGAGGCCCAGGGCGTCGGAGTCGGTGGCGCGGGCCAGGCCGAGTCCGCCGATCAGGTAGGCCACGGCGGCCGACGCCGCCCCCGCGCCGAGCGCCCGGAGGACGATCGGCTCGCGAGCGTCGGTCGAGGCGAAGAAGGCGTAGGGTCCGGTGACGATCGACCACAGGCGTCGCAGGGCTTCGATCACGGTGGCCCGCCCCTCACGACGCGGGCGCCGGCGGGCGCCGCCCCGGCGTCGCAGGACGGTGCTCGGCGTGGATCAGCGGCG
>CBDUCW010000050.1:0-11146 GCA_965365745.1 uncultured Trueperaceae bacterium | reverse complement strand
CAGCCACAGCCAGCCGCTTCCACCCGCAAAGCGTTGCGGGTGTGGCCGAGGCGTGGATCGAGAAAAGCCGTCCCCCGCGCAACCTTCTCGCGGGAGACGGCTTCTGATGTGGTAGCGACGCGGGGACTTGAACCCCGGACCTCACGATTATGAGTCGTGCGCTCTAAACCAGCTGAGCTACGTCGCCGCGTAGGTGGTGCCCTCGGCTCGCGGCCGATCCGTCGAGAATCGATGCGCACACGAGCTCGCAAAGTCTATCGCAGGCCCCAGGTCGAGGCAACCGGTCGTCACTACCGGGCGTGCGTGGATCGTCGCGACCGTGGAAGCACCCCGCCGTTTCATCGGTGCGAGGATCGCTGAGACGGCCGTGGTAGCGTCGCCGGACATCAGGCACGCGCCTGGCGGGCGACGACGAGCTGCAGTGCGCGCGTGGGATCTCGAGCCCGCGAGGGTTCGGTCCGTCGGACGGGGCCTACCGGCATGGCGTCAGTTTGCGATGCTGCGCCCGCCGGCGAGGACGACGTCCTACGATGCCGCTCTCAAAGAATCGGAGCGATCGTGGAACGACTCGTCCATTGGTGGAACAACCCCCTCCCCAAGCCCGTGAAGTTCGTGCTGTTGGTGCTGCTCGCCAACGCACTGCCGGCGTTCGCGATTCTCATGGTGCTGCCCGATCGCACCGACATGCTTTTCGTCTGGACGATCCGGCCCGAGCTCAACGCCCGGTTGATCGGGGTGATGTACGGCAACGCGTTGCTCCTGATTGCGATCGGCATGTTCCAGACGCGTTGGGCGCAGGTGCGCGTCCTCCTCGTCGTGATCACCCTGTTCGCCGTTCTCGTCACGGTCATGACGTTCTTCTTTCTCACGCCGTTCCTGGCGCACCCATGGTTCCACCTGGCGTACTGGCTGCTCATGTACCTGGTGCTGTTCGTGGCCGCGCCCGTCGTGTTCGTGCGCTTCGAGCGCTTGGAAGGCGGGCGCCTGCCTGTCGAGCGCCCGCTGGGCCTGCCGGCGAGGCTCTTCGCGGGCGCGTGCGTGCTCGTGGGCGCTGCGGTCGGCGTCGGTCTGATCGTTCGTGCCGCGCCGGTCGTACGGTTGTGGCCGTGGGACCTGCCCCCGCTGGTCGGTGCTCTCATCGGCGTGCTGTTCGTGACGCACGCCGCTGCGTACGCCTGGGTGCTGTGGGACGGAGATTGGGTTCGGGCGCGTCCGCTGTTTTGGCAGGCGCCCGTGACGGGCGTGATGTTCCTCCTCCTTCCCTTGGTGCACGGTGGTCAGGTCCGCCCGGATTCGGCCACGTCGCTGGGCCTCTACTTGCTCGTCGCGGGCGCGGTGGTGGCCGTCGCGACGTCCATCGTGCTCGGGCGCCGCGGCGCCGCGCGAGGGCGGCGTGCGCGCACGACCTAGGCGGACGCGCGAGGCGCTGCGCTTCGATGCGTTCGCCCTGGTTCTGGCGGGGCTCGTCAATACGTTCTTGGCTGCGGCTACCGCCCGCTTCGTGCTTGGGCCGGGCACGACGACGCAGCAGTTCGACGCGCTCGCGCGCGCATCGTGGATCGCCGAGCACGGCGTGCGCTGGCAGGCGGGCTGGCTGTTCTGGTTCGTCGTCACGCTGAGCTTCGCCTGGAGCTTCTTCGCACTCGGACGCAACCTCGGCTCGGTTCGACCGTGGCCCGGCCTGGCCGTGGGCGTCGCGCTCGTCGCGGCCGCGGTCGATCTCGTCGGAGTGCTGGTCAACGTGGCGGTCGTGCCGCACCTCGCTCGGGCCGTGGTCGAGGCGGGCGTCGGGCCTCCGTCGGATCTCGTCGTCGTCTTCCGCTCCGCGGAGCGCTTCGCATACGGGGCGACCAACGTCGCGGGGTTCGGCCTCTACACGGTGGCCGGGATCCTGTTGCTTCCCGCCGTGTTCGGCACATCGGGTTTTCCTCGCTGGCTGGCCGCGGTGGGCGTTGCGGAGTGGACCGTGGCCGGGGTCGCAACGGCCCTCCTCGCTGTGGCCCCCGACACTGCGACGGGCCCCTTGATCGTCAGCTTCGTGCTCTACGCTCCCTGGGTCTGGGGGTGTGCTGCATGGTTGTGGCGCGAATCGATGGATGCGCCCGCGAGCGGGACTCGCGGGCAGGTGGTGCCGGGAGAGGGACTCGAACCCTCACGCCCCGTGGGGGGCAACGGATTTTAAGTCCGGTGCGTCTACCGATTCCGCCATCCCGGCGAGACCTCGAGTCTATCGCTCGAGGTCCGCGACGGCGCCGACGCTGCGCGGCGTGCGACCGCCGGCCGATGCATGGCCATCGTCGCGATCGTTGTCGGCGCCGAAGTGCTTGACCTACACGAAGTACGAGGTCGCGTCCGCCCGGTCGTTGGCGGCGCGCGCCTCGTCCCAGCCGAGCTCGGCCGCGAGCAGCTCGGAGACCCGTGGGATGGCGGCGATCGCCCCGTCGCGATCGAGGAAGCCGAGCCGCGTACGGCGGGCGAGCACGTCGGTCGTGGTGGCCGCGAACTCGTTGCGGGCCGCGTAGACGACCTCGGCCTCGAGGTAGCTGTGCCCCTCGGCGAGCGGGGTGGCGAGCCCCTCCTGGGCCAGGGTTGCGACGTCCGCCGCCCGGTCGCCGTAGGCGCTGTGCAGGTGGCTGGCGACGTCGGCTCCGAGGCCGAACCGCTCCTGCAGCGCCCCGGCGCCGCTCGGATCGTAGTCGCGTCCGCCGACGAGCTTGAGGGTGTCGGTGTGCGTCTCGTCGACGTCGAAACCGGCGAGCGCGGCGGCGCGGTCGACGGTGTCGAGGGCCATCTTCCGATACGTGGTCCACTTGCCGCCGGCGATGGTGAGCAGTTCGCCCGCCGAGATGTTGATCACGTGGTCCCGCGACAGCTGGGCGGTGTCGGCGGCGTCGGGGTCGGAGACCAGGGGGCGCAGCCCCGACCAGGCGGCCTTGACGTCGCTGCGGTCCACCGGGATCGAGAAGTACTGGTGCACGTGCCGGAGGATGTACTCGATTTCGTCCTCGGTGGCCTGCGGGTGCGCCTCGATCGTGGCTTCGTTGTCGGTCGTCCCCACGAGGGTGTGGCCCTGCCACGGGAGCAGGAACAGCACCCGGCCGTCCTCGGTCTCCGGAATCAGCAGCCCCGTGCCGGGCGGGCTGAAGCGTTCGTCCAGAACGATGTGGGCCCCCGAGCTGACGTGCAGCATCGGTTCGACCTTCGGGTCCTCCATGCGGCGGATGGCGTCGGTGAACGGGCCGGTGGCGTTGACGACGACGCGGGCCCGCACCTCGTGTTCGGCGCCCGTCAGGCGGTCGCGTACGGTGGCGCCGCGCACCTTGCCGTCGTCGAGCACGAGTCCGATCACCTCGGCGTGGTTGAGGACCGTCGCCCCCTGCTCGGCGGCGGTCAGGGCGATGGACACGTTCATCCGCGCGTCGTCGAACTGTCCGTCGTAGTACACGACGCCGCCGCGGAGCCCTTCGCTCTTGAGCATCGGGAAGCGCTGCAGCGCCTCTTTCGCATCCACGAACCTGCTGGGCTGCAGGTTGGCCCGTCCGGCCAGCCAGTCGTAGATCTTCAGGCCGGTCATGAAGTACGGCACCTTCACCCAGTTGTAGAGCGGGGTGACGAGCGGCAGCGGATGGGCGAGGTGCGGCGCGATCTCGATGAGCGTGGCCCGCTCCTTGAGCGCGTCGCGCACCAGGTTGAACTGGGTGCGGTCGAGCTGCTTGATGGCCTTCTCGAGGTAGCGCACGCCGCCGTGGATCAGCTTCGTCGAGCGGCTCGACGTGCCGGCCGAAAAGTCGTCGCGTTCGACGAGCGCGACCGAGAGCCCGCGGCTCGCCGCGTCGAGGGCGACGCCGCTTCCGGTGGCGCCGCCGCCGATCACCAGCAGGTCGAAGGGCTCGCCGGCGGCGAGGCGCCGGGCGTGATCGGCGCGGTCGGTCGAGGTGCTCATCGATTCCTCCGTCGGGGGTGGGGGAGAGGCTCGGGGCTGAAGGCGGTGGGGCTCAGGCGTCCTGCGCCCACCCTTTGGCGCGCTCGACCGCCCGGTGCCAGCCGTCGAGCAGGGCATCGCGCTCGGAGGGGTCCATCGAGGGCTCGAAGCGCCGCTCCTCGCGCCACTGCGCGACGAGCTCGTCGCGCGACGACCAGAAGTTCGTGGCCAAGCCTGCCAGGTAGGCCGCACCCAGCGCCGTGGTCTCGGTGACCATAGGGCGCACCACCGGGACGTCCAAGATGTCGGCCTGGAACTGCATGAGCAGGTCGTTGCGCGACGCCCCACCGTCGACGCGCAGCTCCTCGAGCGCGACCCCGCTGTCGGCTTCCATCGCGCCGATGACGTCGGCGCTCTGGTAGGCGATCGACTCGAGCGCGGCCCGCGCGATGTGGGCGGCACTCGAACCCCGGGTCAGGCCCAGCACGGCGCCGCGTGCGTACTGGTCCCAGTGCGGAGCGCCCAGCCCGGCGAAGGCCGGGACGAGGTAGACCCCGTCGTTTCCGTCGGCCTCGCGGGCGAGCGCTTCGACGTCCTTGCTCTCGCGAATGATGCCGAGGCCGTCGCGGAGCCACTGCACCACGGCGCCGGCGATGAAGATGCTCCCCTCGAGCGCGTACGTCAGATCGTCGCCGACCTGCCAGCCGATGGTCGTCAGCAGCGCGTTGTCGCTGGCGATCGGTTCGTGGCCGGTGTTGAGCACCATGAAGCAGCCGGTGCCGTAGGTGTTCTTTCCCATGCCCTTGTCGAAGCAGACCTGGCCGAACGTGGCGGCTTGCTGGTCGCCGGCGATCCCGGCGATCGGCACCTGGGCGCCGAACGCCGACTCGCGCACGGTTCCGTAGACCTCCGAACTGGACTTGACCTCGGGGAGCATGGCCCGGGGGATGCCGAATCGCTCGAGCAGCACGTCGTCCCAGCGCCGTTCGTGGATGTTGAAGAGCATCGTGCGGCAGGCGTTGGTGACGTCGGTGACGTGCACCTCGCCGCGGGTGAGCCGCGCTACGAGCCAGCTGTCGATGGTTCCGAAGGCGAGCTCGCCACGCTCGGCGCGCGCCCGCGCCCCCTCGACGTGGTCGAGGATCCAGGCGAGCTTCGAGGCCGAGAAGTAGGCGTCGAGCACGAGGCCGCTGCGGGTTCGGACCTCGTCGCCGAAGCCCTCCTCCTTGAGCCGGTCGATCGTGCCCGCGGTGCGGCGGTCCTGCCAGACGATCGCGTTGTGGATCGGTTCGAGCGTCTCGCGGTCCCAGACGACGACGGTTTCGCGTTGGTTGGTGATGCCGATGGCGGCGATGTCCGAAGCTTCCGCCCGTCCGCGCGCCAGCGCCTCGGACATGACGCCGGACTGCGACGACCAGATCTCGTTGGGGTCGTGTTCCACCCAGCCGGGCTGCGGATAGTGCTGTTCGAATTCGCGCTGGGCGACGGCGTGGATGGAGCCGGAGCGATCGAAGAGGATCGCGCGCGAGCTCGTGGTTCCCTGGTCGAGCGCGAGGATGAAATCGGGCACGGTTGCCTCCCTTGTGCGCCGTGAGCGTAGCACAGGGAGCGCGGCGCTCGAAGGTGAGCGCCGCGCGGTTTGTCCGTGAGGGACGACGTTCGTCGTCGAGGGGCAGGGCTGGGCGTGGGGGAGTTCCGGGTTCGCGGGACCCGGTCCTCCTCAGCCCTTGACCCCTCCGGCCTGGTACTGGCCCGTGAGGGCATCCTGGAACGCGTAGAAGATCGCCAGCACGGGCAGGCTGCCCAGCACGGCCGAGGCCGCGAGGGCGCCCCATTGGGTGTCGAAGCGGTTGGTGGTGAACTGCCGCAGGGCGATGCCGACGGTCCAGTTGTCCGAGCCGCGCAGCAGCGTGTTGGCGAGGATGAACTCGCTGTACGTGCCCACGAATTGCAGCAGGAAGATGAAGAGCAGCATGGGCACGCTGATCGGCAGGATGATCCGCCAGAACGCGCCGAACTGCGTGGCGCCGTCGACCATGGCGGCCTCCTCGAGGCTGGGGCTGATCGACTCGAGGTAGCCCTTGAAGATCCAGGCGGCGAAGGCGATCGCGCCGCCCGAGTAGGCGAGCACGAGCCCGATGTGGTTGAGCAGATCGAGCGCGCTCATCAGGTAGAAGATCGCCACGAGGGCCATGAAGCCGGGGAACATCTGCACGAACACGAAGGTGAGCAGCGTTTGGTAGCGCCCCTCGAACTTGAGCCGTGCGAAGGCGTAGCCGGCGGTGGTCGACAGCAGCACCGCCATGATGCCGGTGGCGCCCGAGACGAGCAGCGTGTTGCGGATGTAGAGCACGATCCGCCCGATGCTCGTGCCCTCGAACTGCCCCGGCGTCAAACTGACGATCAACACCGTCAAGATGCCGAACAGCGAAAACCCGACCACCCGGCGGGCGTTCTCGACCGCGTGCAGGGTCGGTCTGGCGAAGCGCTTCCAGAGCTCGACCCCGATCAGGGCGGCGAGCGCCAGCACGGCCAACGCGATCAGGATCCACTGGAAGGGGAAGACCGTGGTCTGCCCGAGCACGGTTCGGTACTGCACGAACGAGAACAGTCCGGGATCGGGGAAGACGCCGGCCCGAACCAGCAGGTTCCCCTCCTGGGGGAGCGCCGTGGCGAGCGTGTTGTTGCGGTTGAACGAGACCGCCAGCAGGTAGACGATCGGGTAGAACACGAGCGCGATCGTGCCGAGCATGAACAGGTGCGTTCCCGCGGTCAGGGCGTACTGCCCCGCCTTGCCCGGCCGCGTCATCAAGCCACGCACGTACGTGACCAGGCCGATGCCGAGCACGGCGGCGAGGAACGCGCCGAGGAGCCGGGCCCAGCCGAAGGGGACGACCAGGAAACGACCTTCGAGGCGCGCCTCGGGCGCCGTGAACAGGAGCACGACCACCAGGCCGATCGACGCGGCCGCGATCGCGAGGATCGTCAGCCAGCCGCGGAGGGGAGCCATCATCGAACGGTTCATGCGTTGCTCTCCTCCTTCAGGGCACCGGTCACACGGAAGTTGACCAAGCTGACGGCGAGCGTGATGACGAAGATCAGGATGCTGATCGCCGAACCGACCCCGTAGGCGAAGCCGCCCTGGCTGCGGAAGGCGGTGTTGTAGGCCCAGCTGATCAGGATGTCGGTGCCGCGCGCGACGGACGTCCCCCAATCCACGGCGGGCCCGCCGTCGGTGAGGAGGAAGATGATGTTGAAGTTGTTGAAGTTGAAGGCGAAGCCGGTGAGCGTGATCGGGACCAGCGCGGTCCGGAGCAGCGGCGCGGTGATCGTCCAGAAGCGGTCCCAGGCGCTCGCGCCGTCGATCTTCGCCGCCTCGTAGAGATCCGAGGGGATCGCCGACAGGGCCCCGAGCACCGCGACCATCATGAACGGGTAGCCGAGCCAGAGGTTCACGAGCAGCACCGCGCCGCGCGCCGCCCACTCGCCGCCGAGGAGCCAGTTGATCGGCTCCGGCGTGATGTCGAGCAGCATCAACAAGCGGTTGATCGCGCCGAAGTTCTGGTTCAGGAAGCCCTTCCACACCTGGATCGTGATGATGTTCGGCAGCGCCCAGGGGAGGATCAGCAGGGTGCGGTACAGAGCGCGGAAGCGCAGCTCGGGGTTGTTGAGCAGCACCGCGAGGAAGGTGCCGACCACCGTGTTGATCACGACGGTGGAAACCGCGAACAGCACGTTCCACACGAAGACGGGCAGAAGCGCGTTGTCGGCTTGGGCGAAGATGTCGCGGAAGTTGCGCCAGCCGATGAATCCGAAGTCGTTGAAGCGGGCGATCGCCGTGGCCTCGAAGCCCTCCGGGAGCGGCTCCGTGAGGGTGATGCGGGCGCCGTCGTCGGCGGCGATGGTGCGGGTGATCGCCTGCCGCTCGAGGCGCAGGGTGACGGCCTCGAGATCGGGCGCGAACGGAGGTGCCCGTTCGAGCGTGAGTGTCGTTCCGTCCTGTGCGACCACCGGCGCTTCGAAGTCGAAGCCGAGATCGGGCAGGAACATCGACACGGCGAGCACGTCGCGCCCCACCGTCGGGGCGGTCCCGAGCTCGAGCGTGGCCCCGTCGATCGAGGTCGCGGCGACCCGTTCGGTGGCGCTCGCGTAGATGCGGGCCCGCACGTCGGTGCAGCCGTTGCGCAGGTCGCTGCAGAAGAACACCCCCGGGTCGGCGATCTCGAGGTCGCTGCCCGAAACCTCGACGATCGCGGTCTCGGTGGCGATGTTCAGCTGCCCGTTGCGAACCCCCGCGTAGTCGGTGAAGGCGAGGATCACGGTGAGGATGACGGGGAAGAAGGTGAAGGTCAGCAGAAAGAGAATCGCGGGCAGCAGGTAGTACCAGGGAACGATCCACTCGTAGCGGACCAGGATCCAGCGGAGCGCGGCGATCATGCCGGCGACGCCGGCGATCAGGCCGATCCACGGAGGGGTCCCGGGCGCGAGCGCCTGCAGCGCCACGATCGCGAGCGCGCCGGTGGCCACGCCGACGCCGATCGCGAGCAAGAGAAGGAGCACCGACCGAACGAGCCCGCCGCGGACGGTGCGGGCCTTCGGGAGGTGCTCGGAGATGGGGGTGGAGAGATCGATGGCGATCTACCTCCCTCGGCGAAGGGCCCGAAGCGCGCGCTTCGGGCCCTTCGTGGGGTTCTGGAACGGGAGGTTCGGGCTCAGTTGCCCAGGATCTCGGCGACCGCCTGCTCGAGCGCCGCATCGACGTCGGAGTCGGCCGACTCGAGGATCACCGCCAGCGCGTTGCCGGCAGGGCCCCAGACCTGGCCCATCTCGGGGATGTTCGGCATCGGCTCGGCGTTGACCAACGAGGCGCCGAAGCCCGCGATCACGGGATCGTCGGCGACCTGCGCCACGGCCGATTGCGACGCCGGGATCCGGCCGGAGAGTTCGGCCAGCGACACCTGGGCATCGGGGCGCGTCAGCCACTTCGCGAAGTTCGCGGCGTTGACCTTCTGGGTGCTGAACTCGTTCATCAGCACGCCCTGCACGCCCATGAAGCCGCTCCACTCGGTGCCGTCCGCCATCGGAGGCATCGGAACGACGCTGACGTCGATCCCGGCTTCGCGGTACTGGCTGATCGCCCACGGGCCGTTGTAGATCATGCCGAGCGCCCCGTCGATGAACAGGCCGTTGGCGACGTTGTAGTCGGTGCCGGCCGGGATCAGGCCGTACTCGAAGCGCAGGTCCTTGATCATCTGCGCGCCGGCGACGGCGCCCTCGCTGGCGAGACCCACGTCGCTCGGATCGAGGTCGCCGGCGCCGCGGCCGAAGACGTAGCCGCCCGGCGTGTGGATCCAGTTGTACGAGAAGTAGAAGTTTCCGATGTCGTACATGAAGCCGAAGGTGTCGGTGGTGGTCAGTTCCTGCGCGACGGCGATCAGGTCTTCGTAGGTCGCCGGGACCTCGGAAACGAGGTCGTTGTTCACGATCAGCGTGGGGCCCTCGACGAACATGGGGAGTCCGAAGAGCTTGCCGCTGAAGGTGTAGGCGAGGCGGGCCTGCTCGCTGAGATCGGCGAGGTAGCCGCTCGTCGCGTACGAACTCATGTCGGCCAGCACGCCGCCGGCCGCCATCTCGCCGATCTGGTCGTGCGGCACGCCGACGAGGAGGTCGGCGGCTTCGCCTTCGGGCGCCGAAAGGAGCATCTGCTGGCGCGCTTCGTTGAGGTCGATGTTGACGAGTTCGACGTCGACGCCGAAGCCCGACGAGAAGGACGCGGCTTCCTGCTGCAGCCACTCGAGCGACTGGTCGCCGAAGGTGGTCCACACGGTGAGGCCTTGGGCGAGGGCGGCGCCGCCGGCGAGCAGAAGGCTCGCTACGAGCGCGCGGAGGAGAGCGGAAATCGAAGTCACGGAGTGCTCCTTTCGCGGGGACGGCAGGGCCGTCCGATGCCGGGGGGCGGGATCTCGACGCCTTGGTGGCGCGGATCCGGCAGCACTCGCGGCCTCGGCGGGCGGCGCCGGGCACATGGCTCTCTCCAGGTCGCCCACCACCGTGCGGCGAAGTGCCGACGTCGAAGGGCGGGGCGCGCGCGGTGCGGAGCTCCGGACGCGACCGGGAGCGGGGCGGTGCCTGCACGGTGGCAGCGAGATGGGCTGAGTGTACCGCCGGCTCCAGAGGGTGTCTACTGCCCGCCGAGGACGCTCGCTGCGGGAGTCTCGACCACCCGGCCGGGCACCGCGCAGGGGGTCAGCGGAGCCGCTCCACGACCGCATACGTCCCGGCGGAGGTGCGCGCGATCCGACCCTCGATCTCGAGCCGGGTCAGGCGCAACGCCAACCCTGCCGGATCGACGGGTTCGGCCGCACCGGAGGCGCTCGGCGCCCCCCGTGCTAGCCGTGCGGCGAGCTCGTCCGCAGCGCAGGGGCCGTGGGCCGCGAGGGCGTCGACGAGCCGGCGATCGAGCGGGTCGGCGGACACCGTCGCGCGGTCGGTCGCTTCCGGCGGGCCGTCGAGCGGCCCCGACGGGCCGAACAGGTCGTCGATGGCGACGAGCGGGGCCGCCCCGTCGCGGAGCAGCGCGAGGCCGCCGTGCGCGCGTGGATTGGACGGATGGTCGGGCACGACGTAGACGGGCCGACCCTGCTCGAGGGCGCGGTCGACCGTGTGCAGCACGCCCGACCGCTCGCCGGCCTCGACCACGACCACGGCTCCCGCGAAGGCGCTGATCAGACGATTGCGCCGCGGGAAGTGGCCCGGATGCGCGCTGGCGTCCACCGGGAACTCCGACACGACCGCGCCCCCCGCTGCCGCGATCTCGTCGGCCAACGCCCCGTGGCGCGCCGGGGCGACGTGCAGCACGCCGCTCCCGAGCACCGCGACGGTGCCCGCGGCCCGCGTGGGGGCGGCGCGCCGGGCGGCCAGCGCCCCGCGGTGGGCGGCCGCGTCGACCCCGAGGGCCAGGCCGGACACGACGGTCACGCCGCGCGCCGCGAGGCGACGTCCGAGGTCGTGCGCGGTCCGCTCGGCGCGATCGGTGCAGGCCCGCGAGCCGACGATCGCGACGCTGCGGCGCGGCACCCGCTGGTGCACCGCGTCATCGGGCAGGCGCCCGCGGACCCGGAGGACGGCGGGCGGGGCAGGGAGCGGCGTCAGCGCCGCCGGATACGGCGCTCGCCCGAACGCGAGGAGGCGCACCGCGCGAGCGCGGGCGCGCTCGAGCTCGCG
>CBDUCW010000049.1:0-11269 GCA_965365745.1 uncultured Trueperaceae bacterium | reverse complement strand
GGTCGGTATCTCGAGAATCGCCTAGAGCGCGTCTACGTCGACGGTCACTTCGCCTCCGCCGGAGTGGCGGACGACGATCCGGCCTTCCTCCGACCCGTTGGCCGCCTGCATCGGCATCGGGTTGCTCGACGCGGTGCCCGAGAGCTCGGACGCGCCGGCGAGGCCGAGGCGGCACACGCCGAACCGATGCTGTTCCTTCGTCGCGCCGAGCGCGCGTCAGGAGCGAGAGCGTCAGGCTTGGTTCGCCCCCGGCACGTACTGGGCGAGCCGCTGCTCCAGCACCCGCTTCGGCAGCGCTCCCGCGATCTGATCGAGCAGGATGCCGCCCCGAAACACGGCCAGATTGGGAATCCCCTGCACGTTGAAGCGCCCGGCGGAAAGCTGGTTCTGATCCACGTCCACCTTGACGACCTTCAGGCGCCCGGCGTACTCGCGGCTCAACTGCTCGAGCACGGGCGCCATCATCTTGCACGGCCCGCACCACTCGGCCCAGAAGTCGACCAGGACGGGCACGCCCGCCTTGATCTCCTTGTCGAGCGTGCCGTCGGTCGCATCGACGAGCCAGGGCAAGTGCTCGCCGCAGCGGCCGCAGGCCGGGAGCTCGCCAGCCGGGGGATCCTTCAGACGGTTCTTGGCGTTGCAGTGCACGCAGCGAACGATCGAGTCAGCCATGGGGTGAGTCTAGGCAGATTCCGGCGTGGACGCCGTAGTCGAAATATCGGGCCACGGCCTGCGCGACCACGGGAACCTACGACGGGTGCCTCACGGGTAGGCGACGCCCTACCGTGCGCCTCTACCCCTCCGTCCGCGTCACGAACACGCGCCCGGCCGGCCAGTAGCGGACCGCGAGCGTCACGGCACGCACCGCCATCAAGGCGACGATGCCCCACCAGACGCCCATCAGACCCCACCCCAGGGGCACCACGAGCAGCAGGATGAGCGCGGCGGAGGCCGCCGAGAGGAGCATGGCCCGGGCCAGGTAGCCGAAGTCCTCGACCCCCATGAAGATTCCGTCCCAGACGAACACCAGGGCGTTGAGCGGTTGCATCAGGGCGACGAAGGGGAACACCGACAGCACCAGCCGCACCGTCTCCGGATCGTCGCTGAACACGCGGGGCAGGATGCCCTGGAGCGCGAAGAAGGCGACCCCCAGGAGAACGCCGACCCCGAGCCCCAGGAACAGCAGCCGGTCGGAAACGGCGCGGGCGTCCTCGGCCGAGCCCTCCCCCACGTGCTTGGCCACGAGGGCCTGCGCCGCGATCGCCAGGGCGTCCACCACCAGCGCCAGGAACAGCCACAGCTGCGCGGCGACCTGGTGGGCGGCGACCTCGCGCACGCCGACGCGCGTGGCCACGGCCGTGGCCAGCGTCATCGTGGCGACGAGCGCGGTGGTGCGCACCAGCAGCTCCCAGCCGATCTTGAGGAACGGGCGCAGGTCGGCGAGCCGGGGCAGCTCGATCGGCACGCGCCAGGCGCTCCGGTTCGTGCCGTAGATCAGGAACAGGAAGCCGGCGGCGCCGAGCCACTGGGCGATCGTGGTCGCCCACGCCGCCCCCGCCAGGCCCCAGCCGAAGCCGAAGATGAACAGCGGGTCGAGCACGAGGTTCACCACGTTCAGGCCGAGCGTGAGAACGAACGGCGTGCGCGTGTCCTGGAAGCCGCGGAAGGCCCCGTTGCCGGCCGTGATCAACAGCAGCGCCGGGCCGGCGAGGGCCCGGATGCGCAGGTAGGTGAGCGCCGGCTCCATCAGCCCCTCCCCCGCCCCCATCGCCGCGAGGATCGGGCGCGCGAAGAGCTGCAAAGCCACGAGCGCAATCGCACCGGCCGCCGCCGCGAGCACGAAGGCGTGGGTCACCAGGCGGCCCGCATGCTCGCGATCGCCGCGGCCCAAGGCCCGCCCGACCATGGGCGTGGTGCCGTAGGCGAGGAAGTTGAACACGAGGAACGCGAACGCAAAGACCGACGCGTTGACCCCCAGCGCGGCGAGCTCGACCGGGCCCAGGCGGCCCACGAACGCGGTATCGACGAGCGACACGAGCGGATCGGCCGCCAGCGCGCCGAGCGCGGGCAGCGCGAGCGCGAGGATGTCGCGGTCGAAGCGGCGCGAAAGCATGGAGCCGAGTCTACCGCCGGCTCCGCGCCGGGGCGCTAGTCGACCAGCTCGGTCTGGATGCGCACTTCGCCCTCGAGCGTCCGGTGGACCGGGCAGCGGTCGGCGATCTCGAGCAGCCGCGCGCGCTGCGCCGCGTCGAGGTCCCCTTCGATCCGAATCGAGCACTCGAAGCGGTCGATCTTGGCGCCCTTCGCGTCGGGGCAGTCGCGGCAGTCGTCGACGTGCACCTTGGCGTGATCGACGTCGACCTGCACCGCGTCGAGCGGCCACCCCTTGCGATCGGCGTACATCCGGAGCGTCATGCTGGTGCACGTCGCCAGCGCGGCCGACAGCGCGTCGTAGGGCGTCGGTCCGGTCCCGGTTCCGCCGAGGCTCGTGGGTTCGTCGAAGATGCGGCCGAAGCCGGCCACCATCGCTTCGGTCCGGAGCCCCTCCTCGGTGCGCACCACGACGCGGTTCGCGTGCACGCGGTCGCGCCAGTCGGCCGGATCCTCGGTTCCGAGGTAGCGTTCGGCCCACTGCGCGATCACGGCCCCCGCCCACGCCGCCGCCGCCGGCTCGCTCAGCAGGTGATCGGCCTCGTCGAGCGACACGTAGCTCTTCGGGTGCTTGGCGGCGCGGAAGATCGCGGCCGCGTTGTCGACGCCGACCACGTCGTCGAAGGGCGCATGGAGCACGAGCAGCGCCCGCTGGAGCGCCTCGACGTCGGCCTCGAGGTCGTGCTCGAGGAGATCGTCGAGAAAGGCTTTGCGGACGCGGAACTCGCGCCCGGCCACCACCACGCAGGCCTCGCCCTCGGCCGCGATCTCGCCGCGAGCACCCTCGAGCAGGCGCTCGACGTGCGCCGGCGACGACGGCGCGCCGATCGTGGCCACCGCGTCGATGCTGTCGATCCGCCCCGCCGCCTTGAGCGCCGCGGCCCCTCCGAGCGAGTGCCCGATGAGGAGGCGCGGCGCCCGGTAGCGCTCGGCGAGCACCTCCGCCGCGGCCACGAGGTCGTCGACGTCGTGCGAAAACGTCGTCGCCCCGAAGTCCCCCTCCGAGGCGCCGAGGCCCGCGAAATCGAAGCGCAGCGTGGCGATGCCGGCGCGGGCGAGCTCGCGCGCGATGATGCGGGCACTGCGCAGGTCCTTGCCGCAGGTGAAGCAGTGGGCGAACAGCGCGAACGCTCGCGGTTCGCCGTCGATCGGGAGGTCGAGGCGGCCGACGAGCGTCTCGCCGCGCGCATTCGTGAACTCGAGGTGGGTCATGGGGTGGTGCGCTCCTGGCGGGCGGTTCGCGGGGGGTTGGGGCGGACTGTCTCGTGGCCGCGCACGAGGCGGGCCGGTGCCGCGCTCAGCCGAGCAGGTCGGCGATGCGCTCGAGCGCGGTCTCGATGTTCTCCATCGACGTCGCGTAGCTGAACCGCGCCTGGCCCGGCGCCTCGAAGTCGGTCCCCGGGACCACCCCGACGTGCGCCTCCTCGAGCAGGCGCATCGCCGCCACGCCCTCGTCGGGATCGATCGTGCTCAGGTCGGCCATCACGTAGAAGGCGCCCGCGGGGGTGGGGGTGCGCAAGCCGAGGTCGTTGAGGCCGGCCACGAGCCGGTCGCGGCGTGCGACGTAGGCGCGCTTGGTGCGTTCGATGAAGGCGGCGGTCTTCTCGTGCTGCTCGAGCGCGGCGCGCACGGCGTGCTGGGCGAGCGCGTTGGGGCCGCTGGTCACCTGCCCCTGCAGCCGCGTCATCGCCGCGATCAGCTCGCGCGGGCCGACCCCGTAGCCGATGCGCCAGCCCGTGAGCGCGTAGGCCTTCGAAGCGCCGTGCACGATCAGGGTGTGCTCGGGCGCGAACGCCGCGGCGCTCGCGAACTCGCCGTCGTAGACCAGATGCTCGTAGATGTCGTCCGAAACCACCCAGATGTCCCGCTCGGCGGCGGCTCGGGCGATGCGCTCGACCGCCTCGGGGGGAAACACCGCGCCCGTAGGGTTGCAGGGGCTGTTGAGGATGACGGCCTTGGTCCTGGGGCCGAAGGCGGCGATCACGTCGTCGGGATCGGGCACGAAGCCGGTGTCGGCCGTGGTGCGCACGACCGTGCTCACGCCTCCGGCGAGCTGCACCTGGGCCGGATAGCTGACCCAGTAGGGCGCGATCAGCACGACCTCGTCGCCGGGATCGAGCATGGCGCGCATGGCGTTGAACAGCACCTGCTTGCCGCCGGTCGAGACGATGACCTGGTTCGGCGCGTAGTCGAAGCCGTTCTCGCGCCGGAACTTCCCGACCACGGCCTCGCGGAGGTCGGCGGTGCCCTCGGCCGGCGTGTACTTGGTGAGGCCGAGGTCGATCGCCTCGCGGGCCGCGTCCATCACGTGCGGCGGGGGCTGGAAGTCGGGTTCGCCGGCGGTCATGGCGATGACGTCGATGCCTTCGCGGCGCATGGCCGTGGCCTTGCTGTTGAACGCGACGGTCGAGGAGGCCTTGAGCGAGCGGATCGTGCGGGAGAGTTCGGGCATCGGGATCGCCTCGGGGGTGTGGGAACGGTCGCGGAAGCACCGCGGGGACGAGCAGGAACCGCGCGAGCGGCGTGCCCCATCGTACCCGCCCACGCGCGCCCCGCCCGACTCCGCTATCCTGGCGGGACCGCGCGCCGCACGACGCCGACGGGCCCCTCAGGAGCGACCTTGCCCCCCACCGATCCCCCTCCCCTGCCGCCGCTCCCCGGGGGCGTGAGCGTGGGTGTCGCCGGCGCCCTGCTCCACCGGTGGCGCGTGGAGCTCGGGATCGGCGACGCGGCGATCCGGGCGGTCCGGATCGCGACGATCGGGCGCGGCGAGAGCCACCTCAACCTCAAGCTCGACGCGGATCTGTCGACCGATCTGGCCGCGCCGTCCGACCGGCGACGGACGGTCGTGCTGCGGCTGTCGCACCGCTTCGACGGCGCCGAGACCCTGCACCGCGAGTTCGCCGCGCTCGAGCGGGCACCCGCCGGCCTCGCGCCGCGCGTCTACGCGCTCGACGATGCCGTCGATCTGCTGCCCCGCCCGGGCCTCCTGCTCGAGTGGGTGCCCGGAACCTCCACCGCCGGCTGGACCGCGGGCGACTGGACCCCGGCCCGGCTGCGCGCCCACGCCGCCGGGCTCGCGCGCATCCATGCCCGCACGTCCGAGCGCTGGGGCGACGTGCGCCCGACGCGTCGAGCGCCGATGCGGATGTCGGCGCTGTTCGACGAGGCCCTGGCCTGGTGGCGCGACAATCACCCCGAGGCGACGGCGATCCCGCGCGTCGCGAGGCTCCTTCCGCGGGTGCGCTCGCAGCTCGCGGCGAGCGACGCGAGCTTCGAGGCCCTCGCTCGCTTCGCGTTCCGGCACGGCGACGCCTGCGCACCGAACCTGCTCGTCGACGGCCCGCCCGCGGCGCCCACGGTGCGCTACGTCGACTGGGAGTGGGCCGGCTACGGGGACCCGGCGCACGATCTGGCCCACCTCTTCTGGCCGCTCGACGTCCCCCCGTGGCAAGTCGCGCTCCCGGACGCCGCGCTCGAGGTGTTCCTCGCCGCCTACGAGGCCGCGCGGCTCCGCCTCGAACCCGACGCCCCAGCCGACCCGGGGCTGCGCGCGCGACGCGAGGCGTGGATCGGCTACCTGATGTTCTTCGACCACCTGCACATGCGGACCCGGCTCGAGGCCGGCGAGCCCTACCGGTCCGCGTTGGCCGCGCTCGAGCGGGGGCTCGCGGCCCGCTTCGGGTAGACGCCGACGCCCCGCCGCCGCGCGTCCGGCCCGTCGTCGTCGCGGGCGGCGAACCGCTTCCGCGACGGCGGCGGTGCACCCTCCCGAGGGCGTCTTCCCGACAACGAGCGCGGCCCGCACGAAGCACGTGCGGGCCGCGGAACGTTCGGTGGCTTCGGGCTTCTAGACGAGTTCGCCCGCGTCGAAGAAGATGCCGATCTCGCGCTCGGCGGTGGCGGGCGCGTCGCTCCCGTGGGCCACGTTCTCGTCGATCGTGGTCGCGAAGTCGCCGCGGATGGTGCCGGGCGCCGCGTCGGCGGGGTTGGTCGCACCCATCATCGAGCGCCAGCCGGCGATCGCGTTCTCGCCCTCGAGCACCATGGCGACCACGGGGCCGCTCGTGATGAACGAGACGAGTCCGTCGTAGAAGGGCTTGCCCTTGTGCTCGCCGTAGTGCTCCTCGGCCAGCTCGGGGCTGATCTGGATCTTCTTCATCGCCGCGATGCGGTAGCCCTTGGCCTCGATGCGGCTCACGATGGCGCCCACGAGGTTGCGCTGCACGCCGTCGGGTTTGATCATTGCAAAGGTCTGTTCGGTAGCCATAACGGTCGAAACGTAGCACGCGCGCCGGCCTGGACGCGTCATTCGCGACGCTCGCGGGGCGTTGGGGACGCGCGCAGCGTCCGGACGCGAACCCCTGGCGTCGCGGGTCGGCGATTCAGGGCGCGAGCCGCCGGCGCGGCGACCGGGGCGCCGCCGCCGGCGCGCCGACCTACGCGCTTGCGGCCGGCGCGTCGACGATGCGCTCGAGCTGTGCCAGGTGGTTCAGGTCGTGTCCTGCCAGAAAGCGCACCATGTCGTCGACCGTGGACACCCCTTCGAACGGGTAGCGCACCTCGCGCCCCCAGTCGTGCAGGTCGAAGCCCGCGAACAGCGCCAGGTTCCAGCCCCGCATCCCGCGAAACGCCTCGAGCGCCAGCGTCGGGTCGAGCCGGGCGTAGCGGCGGGCCCACTCGTCCTGCTCGAAGCCCTCGGGCGCGTAGCGGTCGAGCACGAGCGCCTGCCGGAAGCGAAACGCCAGCGCGAGCTCGACGTCGGCGAGGTGGGCGTAGATGTCGCGCGCGGGCCACTTCCCGGGAGCGTAGGTCCGTTCGAGCCCGGTCGCGCCGAGCCGCTCGAGCAGGTGCTCGAGCCGTCCGGGCGTCCCCTGCAGCACGTCGATCGGGTCCCGGTCGGCGAGCGTGGCGAAGATCCGTTCCATGTAGGGGTGCATGCCAGCCAAGGTAGCAGCATGGACTATTCTTCGCGGCATGAACTTCTTCCGCCGCCCGCAGGTCCCCGAGATCGACCCCCACGAAGCCAAGGAGCGCCGCGACGCCGGCGCGTTCCTCGTCGACGTGCGCGAGCAGGACGAGTACGCCACCAGCCGGATCCCCGGCGGGAAGCTGTTCCCGCTCGGCGAACTCGCCGACCGCCTCGACGAGCTGCCCGAGGATCGCGAGCTCGTCGTCTACTGCCGCTCCGGGGCGCGCAGCGCCCGTGCCGTCGAGTTCCTGCAGGCGCAGGGGCGCGAAGCGGTGAACCTCGCCGGCGGCATCCTCGCGTGGGCCGAAGCGGGGCTGCACGTCAAGGAGTAGCGAGTCCGAACCCCCACATCGCGGCCTCGGCGTCCAGAACGGGCCACGACGACCGCAGCGAACGGGCCGGCATTCGATGCCGGCCCGTTCGTCGTGGGCGAGGAGTGAAGCAGGGCGCCCGGCGGGGTCGGGCTAGAGCCCGGCGAGCACCATCCGGCCCGTCTCGAGCAGGCCGTACCACCAGCCGGGGAAGATCCCGAGCAGCACGGTGCCGACCACGCCGACGGCCAGGGCGATGCCGGTGACGGGGCTGCGCGCCTCGGGCGTGGCCGTCTCGGACTCGCGGAAGTACATGTAGGCGATCACGCGCAGGTAGTACACGACCGCGACGACGCTGGTGAGGATGCCGAGGATGGCGAGCGGGATGTAGCCGGCGTCGATGGCCGCTTGGAAGACGAGGATCTTGCCGGTGAAGCCCGCCAGCGGCGGAATGCCCGCCAGCGACAGGAGGAACACCGCCATCGCGAGCGCGAGGCCCGGGCGCGTGCGGCCCAGGCCGCTGAAGCGCTCGAGCGCGTCGCCGCGCGGAGATCCGTCTTCGACCAGGCTCAACACCGCGAAGGCACCCGCGTTCATCAGCGCGTAGGCCAGCAGGTACCAGATCGCCGCCCGCATGCCGAGCGGGCCGGCCGCCAGCACGGCGAGGCCGAGGTAGCCCGCGTGGGCGACGGCCGAGTAGGCCAGCATCCGCTTGACGCCGGTCTGGAGCAGCGCCGCGAAGTTGCCGAGCAGCAGCGTGAGCGCCACGGCGACGGCGAACACGGCTTCGACGCCGGGGACGGCGTGCGGGAAAACGAGCGTAGCGGCGCGGATCAAGGCGACCACGGCGGCGGCCTTGACGACGACGCTCATGTAGGCGGTCACCGGAGTGGGCGCGCCGGTGTAGGCGTCCGGTGCCCACTGGTGGAACGGCGCCAGCCCGACCTTGAACCCGAGCCCGACGAGCACCAGAAGGCCTCCGAGGGAGGCGAGCGCCACGGGCGCGCCGCCGGCCATGGCGGCCGAGATGTCGGCATAGCCGAAGGCGCCGGTCGCACCGTAGAGCAGAGCGATGCCGTAGATCAGGAAGGCCGAGGCGAAGGCGCCGAGCAGGAAGTACTTCATGCCCGCCTCTTCGCTCTGGCGGTCGGACCGCCTCCAGGCCGACAGCACGTACACGGCCAGCGAGAGGATCTCGAGTCCGAGCACGAGCGTGATCAGGTCGCCCGCGGCGACCATCACCATGGCGCCGGTGGCCGAGAGCAGCATCAGCGGGTAGTACTCGGGCTGGTCGAGGCCGCCCGGGCCGAGGCGGTCGTAGGCGACGAGGATCGCGAGCGCGGTGCCCACGAGGATGACGAAGTTGAGCGCCAGCGCGGGGTGGTCGGCCAGCCAGCGCAGCCCGAAGCCGGTCTCGAGCTCGCCGATGCGGCTGCGCATGAACAGGTTGAGGTTGAAGATGCCGCTCGTCGCCAGCCCCACGAGCGCGAGGTTGGCCACCGCGCGGTCGTTGTCGTTCCACAGCGAGAACAGGGCCAGGAAGGCGGCGCTGGCGAGCAGCGCGAGCGCGGGGCTCATCGCCCCCCAGTTGATGTCGAGCATCGACGGATCGAGGGGCATCACCGGGGACCTCCGGCCAGGTTGGCGAGGGACGGACGTGCGGGCGGCGTGGCGGACGTCAAGCTCGCGTCCGCGACGACCGTTTGCGCTTCGATGCGCTCGAGCTGCGGCGCCGGGGCCAACCCGAGCCACAGGATGCCGGCGATCACCGGGATCACCACGATCCACTCGAAGGCGCCCAGGTCGGGCGCGCGGGCCGCGGCGGGGCCGTGGCCCCGTCCCTGGTACAGGCGCTGGTAGAGGTTGACGCCCACCACGCCGGCGGCGATCACCGACAGCGTCGCGACGATGCCCAGCCCGACGCTTGCTTGGAAGCCGCCGGCCAGCGCGAGGAACTCACCGGGGAAGTTGCCGAGCCCCGGCACGCCGATCGAGGCGAAGAGCACGAACAGGAAGACGGCCGCGAGCGCGGGCGTCCGGGCGGCGAGGCCGCCGTGGTCGTCGAGTTCGTAGCTGCCCGAGCGGGCGTGCAGCATGCCTCCGAGGAGGAACAGCCCCCCGGTCGACAGCATCTGCGCCGCGAGCAGGTACATCGCGCCGTTCATGCCGGCGACGGTGAGCCCGAACACGCCGACGCCCACGATGCCCATGTGCGACAGCGAGGCGTAGGCCAGCAGGCGCTTGAGGTGGGTCTGTTGGGTGGCGGCCATGCCGGCGTAGACGGCGGTGCCGGCCGCGAGTACGAGCAGGTACGGCGCCACCGCCGCGGCGCCATCGGGGAGCAGCGGGATCGCCCAGGCGAAGAAGCCGAAGCCGCCGACCTTGTAGAGCGTTCCGGCGACGTCGGCGGCGCCGGACGGGTGGTTCTGCTCGTGGAAGTCGATCAGCCAGCTGTGCAGCGGCCAGAGCGGCAGCTTGACCGCGAAGGCCAGCGCGAAGCCGACGAAGGCGAGCACCTGCGTGCGAAGCCCGAGCGAGGTCGTGGCGGCCATCAGGCTCTCGATGCGGTAGTCGGCGGCGCCGGCGAGCGGGCGCAGCGCGAGGATGGCGATCAGCATGAGGAAGCTGCCTGCGACCGCGTAGATCGCGTACTTGAGGACGGCCTCGCGGCGGCGCTCGCCGCCCCACACGCCGAGCAGGATCAGGCTGGGGATCAGCGTGGCTTCCCAGAAGACGTAGAACAGCACCAGGTCGGCGGCCAGGAAGATCCCGGCGAGGCCCGCCTGGGTCGCGAACAGCAGCGCGAGGAACCCGCCGCGACGGTCGTCGACGCGGGCGCTCGCCCAGAGCACGGTGGGGATCGTCACCAGCGCGGCGGCCAGGATCAGCGGGCCGGCGGCGCCGCTGGGATCGAGCGCGAACCAGACGCCGAGGCCTTCGAGCCAAGGGGTTTCGATCGCGTTGGCGCCCGGCACGAAGAGCGCCACGACGAAGGTCGCGATCGACGCGGCCACGGCGACGAAGCGCTGCAGGAGCGCGCCGCGCAGGAGCGGCAGGAGGAGCGCCGCGGCGAGCGGGACGAGGACGACGGCGAGCGTCACGATGCGCCTCCGATTCCCGCGGCCAGGGCGACGAAGCCGATGACGGCCACCACCCCGATCAGCATGAGCAGGGCGTAGGCCCGCACGTAGCCGCTCTGGAGGCGGCGGGCGAGGGTGCCGAGTTGCCCGAGCGCGCCGACGATGGCGGCGAGCCCGCGGTCGACCAGGCCGCGGTCGAGGACGGCGATGCCGTCGGCCGTCCCCTGGACGGGGGGCTTGATGGCGGCCTCGTAGGCGGCGTCGAAGCCGCCGCCGCCGCGCGACAGCGCGGCCAGCGGTCCGTCGGAGACGCCGGCGAAGGCGCGTCCGTCACGGACGGCGTAGAGCCACCAGGCGACGCCGATGCCGACCGCCGCCGCGGCGACCGAGAGCCCGATCAAGAGCCATTCGATCCACAGGGCGGGGTGGCGGAAGCCCACCTCGGCCAGCGTGCCGAGGGTCGCGGGCTCGAGCCAGTGCTGCATCCAGTGCACGAACGGTGCGTCCTTTGCGAGGAACTCGGGGATCCCGACCCAGCCGGCGAGCGCACTGAAGGCGGCGAGCACGACCAGCGGAACGGTCATGTTCCCCGGCGACTCGTGCACGTGGGCCTCGGCGGCCTCGCTCAGGCGGGGGGTCCCCTCGAAGATGCGGTGGTACCAGCGGGTCATGTAGAAGGCGGTCATGCCGGCGGTCACGAGCAGGATCGCGTAGAGCACGCTCGCGCCGTAACCGGCGACGAGTTCGCTGTTGAA
>CBDUCW010000048.1:0-11440 GCA_965365745.1 uncultured Trueperaceae bacterium | reverse complement strand
GCTCGCGACCAGTGCGACGACGACCACGGCCACGGCCACGACGGCCAAGCCGGCCCCGGCGAAGATCCACGGTTTGGGTCCCTGCATGGACGAGTCCTCCGTTCGAGCGTCGATCATGTCCCGGCCGCGGGCCTCGGCGCGAGGGACGGATGTCCCACACGCGCGTGCGCCCGACGGCGCGGCCGATCAGGCGAGGCGTTGCTTGCGGCGTTCGAACTCTTCGTCGTCGATCTCGCCGCGGGCGTACCGCTCGCGGAGGGCGTCGAGCGCTGGGTCGTGGCCCTCGGGTTCGGTGCTGCGGTCGCGGCTGGAGCCGCGCTCGAGCAGGTCGAATTCGCGGACGAACCAGACGATCGCAACGATCACGAGGAGCCAGAACAGGACCATTCCGCCGCCTCCCATCCCCCAGCCGTAGCCGTGTCCGATCATGGGTGTGCTCCGAGTCGATGTCCGGTGGGCGGGCTCCCCACGCGAGCGCGCAGGCGCCGGGCTTCGCGGCGCGCTCGCCCCGGGCTCGTGGGGAGGGTGTCGGGTGCGGGCATGCTGGCTAGGTGAGCTTCACGCGGCGCAGCGTCATCGCGTTGATGGCGACGATGACCGTGCTGGCGCTCATGAGCAGCGCGCCGACCGCGGGGGAGAGGCGGATGCCGATGGGGATGAGGACGCCCGCGGCCAAGGGGAGCGCGATCGCGTTGTAGCCCGTCGCCCACCACAGGTTCTGCACCATCTTCGCGTAGGTCGCCTGGCTCAGCTTCAGCGCCCGCAGGACGTCTTCGGGATCGTCCTCGACCAGGACGAGGTCGGCGGATTCGATCGCCACGTTGGTGCCGGCGCCGATGGCGATGCCGAGGTCGGCCTCGAGCAGCGCAGGCGCGTCGTTGATGCCGTCGCCCACGAAGGCCGTGGCTCCCTGACGCTTGAGTTCCTTGACGCGCTCGGACTTCTCCGCCGGCAGCACGCGCGCGTAGTAGCGCTCGATGCCGAGCTCGTCGGCCACGGTCGCCGCGACGGCTTCGGCGTCGCCGGTGATCATCACCGGCGTCACCCCGATCTCCTGGAGGCGCTGCACCGTGCGGCGGGCACTCTCCCGGACCTTGTCGGCGAGCGCGAACAGCGCGAGTACGCGCGAGTCGTCCATCAGCAGGATCGGGCTCTCGCCGCGGGACTCGGCCCGCTCGAGTTCGTCGCGGACGCGCGCGGGCGTTTCGAGGTCGAGTTCGTCGGCCCATTCGGGGCGGCCCATGCGGTACCGCTTCCCGTCGACCGTCGCTTCGACGCCCTTGCCGGCGGCCACGGCGAAGTTCCCGGTGCGGGCGGCTTCGCGCCCCTCGCCGTCGCGTACGATCGCCCGTGCCAACGGATGTTCGCTGCGACTCTCGAGGCCCAGAGCGAGGCGCCACGCCTCGTCGTCTTCGATCCCTTCGCTGGCGACGGTCGTGACCCCGAACTCGCCGTGGGTGAGCGTTCCGGTCTTGTCGAAGGCGACGTACCGCAGGTTGCGGGCCCGCTCGAAGGCTTCCCGGTTGCGCACGAGGATCCCGTTGCGCGCCGAAACGCCGGTCGCGTTCACCGTGACGAGGGGGATGGCCAGGCCGAGCGCGTGGGGGCAGGCGATCACGAGCACCGTCACCGTGAGCGTGACGGCGAAGCTCACGTCGCCGCGCACGGCGAGCCAGGTGACGAAGGTGATCACGCCGGCGCCGACGGCGATGTAGGCGAGCCAGCCCGCTGCGCGGTCGGCGAGCCCCTGGAATCGGCTGCGGCTCGACTGCGCCTCGTCGACGAGGCGCATGACCTGGTTGAGCGTCGTGTCGCCGCCCGTACGCGTGATTTCGACGGTGAGGGCGCCCTCCCCGTTGACGGCGCCGGCGACGACTTCGTCCCCGTCGTCCTTCGGCACGGGGCGCGACTCGCCCGTCAGGAAGGACTCGTTCACGCTGCTGGTGCCATCGCGGACCTCGCCGTCGGCGGGGATCTGCTCGCCAGGTCGAATCAGGATACGGTCACCGACCGCGAGCGCGTCCACCGGCACGTCTTCGATCGTGTCGTCGTCGACGTAGCGGTGGGCGACGTTCGGCATCAACTTGGTCAGTTCGTCGAGCGCCTTGCTCGCGCTCTGGACCGACGCCATCTCGATCCAGTGCCCGAGCAGCATGACGTCGATCAGCGTGGCGAGCTCCCAGTAGAAGGGGTTTCCGGGGAAGCCCAGCGTCACGGCGAGCGAGAAGCCGTAGGCGACCGTGATCGCCAGGCTGATCAGCGTCATCATCGCCGGCGTCCGATCGGCCAGCTCGTGCCGGGCGCCGCGAAGGAAGGGGAGACCGCCGTAGAAGAAGACGGCGGTGGCGAGCAACGGATTCAGCCACGCCACACCGGGGAAGGCGATCGCCTCGTACCCGAACCACGCCTGAAAGCTGTGCGAGAAGTAGAGGATCGGCACGGTGAGCACGAGGCTGAACCAGAGGCGGTTGCGGAACATCGCGGGGCTGTGGCCTGCGTGCTTGTCGTGGCCCCCGTGCCCGTCGTGCCCGTCGTGCCCCTTGTGCCCCTTGTGCCCTTGGTGCCCGTCGCGTCCGGCGTGTCCGTCGTGCTCGTGGTGGCCTCCGCGCGCGTCGTTTCCAGCAGGGGCGTCGTGTCCTGCGTGGCCGTCGCGTCCTGCGCGCTCGGGCGAGGCTTCGCCCTCGGTCCGACGCGCGAGGCTCGGTTCGGATCCGTGGTCGGAATGGTTTGGCGTCATGGGGTTTCCTCCGGTGGGCGTACATCGCTGGGTGCAGAGACGGAGTGTGGATGTCGTTCGACGACCGTACGGTCAAGATCATACTCCACCCCCCCGGGGGAGGGGTCGTGATCGAGCGCACGCAGGCGCGGCGTACACTCGGCCCATGGATTTCCGAGCGAACGCCGTCGATCGAAGCACCATGGGGCCCGCGCCGCTGGGGCCGCAGGCTGCGAGGTTCCGTGGGCGTGCCCGGCGCTCGGCCGTGCGCCTCGCCCTGGGACTCCTGCTCGCGCTCGGCGCCCTGCACGCGGCGGCGCAGGTCGCGTCGACCTCGGCTCCCGCCGACCTCGTCGCCCAGCCGCTCGACGGCATCGTGGTCGGGGACCTCCGGATCTCGGTCGACGGCCCCCGCAGCGCGAGCTTGCGGGTGGAGACGACGATCGACGTCGCGTGCGTCGCCGTCTTCGGCCCCGACACGTCCTTCGGGCGGCTCGCCCTGGACGCGCAGATGGGAGCGGCCGCCCACCGGGACCACGTCGTGATCATGAGCGGGCTCGAGCCGGACACGACCTACGTCGTGCGCCTGCAAGGGAGCGGGACCGACGGCACGTTCTATGCGTCCCGCATCCTGTCGTTCCAGACCCCGCCTGCCACCGCCGAGCCGGATCTCGGCGTCGACGTGGCCACTGCCGCACGCGGGGCCCGCGTGGTGGACGTCTCGAGCGGGTACGGATCGAGCGAGCTCGAGGGCCGCTGGGGCGGCGCGAACGCGATCGATGGGGACCCGGGCACCGAGTGGTCGTCGGACGGGGACGGAGATGCGGCCGCGATCACGGTCGAGCTCGCCGGATCCGTGCAGGTCACGGGCTTCGGCTTGTGGACCCGTACGATGGGCGACTCGGCGCAGATCGAGGCCTTCGAGGTCGTGGCCGAGGACGGCACCGTCTACGGGCCCTTCGAGGTCGGCGACGCCGGGGCGCTGCACCGCTTCGCGGCCGAGGCCGAGGGGCGGCGGTTCACGTTCCGCGTGGTCCGGTCGAGCGGAGGGAACACGGGGGCGGTCGAGATCGCGGTCTTCTCCCGCGACGCTCCGTAGATCGGCGCGGCGCCGTGGGGCGCGGGGGCGATCCGGCGCAACCGGGGCCGGTCCGCAAAAGGCCACATGCGCACGCCCCTTCGACCGGTAGGCTTTCGGCATGACGTTCCCCCAGGTCCGCATCCATCGGAGTCTCGCGGCGCTGGCCGTCGCCGCGCTTCTGCTCGTCCTCTCCGGCTGCACGGTGGATCTGGGTCGCAACGTCACCCTTCTCGGTCCGGCCGCCGTCGCAGACGATCCGGATGCCTGCAAGGACGGCGGGTGGCGCACGCTCGTCCGCGCCGACGGAACCGCCTTCGACAACCAGGGCGCCTGCGTCTCGTACGCCACGCAGGCCGATTGACGAAGCGCGAGGGTCCGGCCGCACCGTGTCGGATGCCCGGGTGCCTGCTCGTGAGCCGACGGCCGCCTCGCAGCGCTCGTTTCGGACGCCGCGACGCATGCTCGAGGCGACGTTTCTCGGGCGCTGTCCCGAGTGCCGTGACGGCGCGATGTTCCGCGGGCCCTACGGCCTCCGCGACGTGTGCCCGACCTGCGGCGTGCGCTTCGAGCGCGACAACGGGAGCTGGCTCGGCGCCTCGGTGATGACCTATGGCGCGGCGATCGTGGTGCTCCTCGGCCTGACCTTCGCCCTGGTGCCCCGCTACGGGTTCTTCGAGGGGCTCGGCGTGCTCCTGGTGGCGGTGGGCGTCGTGACCGTCGCGCTCGTGTACCGCCCCGCGAAAGCGTGGTTCGTATGGTGGATGTGGGCGGCCGGCTTCGTCTACCGCGACGACGAGCCGCCCGAGGAACGGCGCGGGTGACCGCCGCCCCAGCGTCCGTCTTCGACGCGCAGCGGCGCGCCCTCAGCGTGGGGATCCTGCTCGGGGTGACGCTGAGCGCCTTCGAAGGGCTGGCGATCGTGACCGTCGCCCCCGAGATCGCAACCGATCTCGGGGGGCTGAGCCTCTACGGGTGGATCTTCAGCGGCTACCTGCTGGCGTCGCTGTTCAGCACCGTCATCGGCGGGTCCGGCGCCGATCGCCGCGGTCCCGCGGCCGTGCTGCTCCTCGCCCTGGCTTCGTTCGTTGCGGGATCGCTGGTGGCGGGGTTCGCTCCGTCGATGCCGTGGCTGGTCGCCGGTCGCATCGTGCAGGGGCTCGGCGGGGGTGGGCTCATCACCGCGCTGTACGCCGTGGTCACGCTCGCCTACCCCGACGCGCTCCGGCCGCGGATGCTGGCCTACATGTCCACCGCGTGGGTGCTGCCCGCCCTGGTGGGGCCGAGCGCCGCCGGCGCGCTCGCCGAGTTCGCGTCGTGGCGCTGGGTGTTCTGGGGGATCGTGCCGCTGGCCGCCCTCACGGCGCTTCTCACCGCGCGCGCCTTCGGTCGCGTCCCCCGGCCGTCCGGCGCCGAGGCCCCGACGGCACGTCGGTGGCCCGGGGCGCTGGCGCTCGCGGCCGCGACCGGCGCCATGCTCGCGGCCCTCGGTGCTGCCGAGGCGCAGTCCGTGTGGGCCGCGGCGGCGATTCCGGCCGCCGCGGTCGCGGTCGTGTTCCTGCGACGGTTGGTGCCGGCAGGCACCTTGACGCTCGCGCGCGGACTTCCGGCCGCCGTGGCGGCGCGAGGGCTGCTCTTCGCCGGCTTCATCGGCGTCGAGGCGTTCCTCGCCCTTGCACTCGTCCGCGTCCACGGCGTCGCCCCGACCTGGGTGGGCGCCGTCATCGCCGTGGGCGCGATCAGCTGGACCTCGGGTTCGTGGCTGCAGGATCGGCTCGAGCGCGGCCCCTGGAGGCGGTCCCTCCGCGTTCTCCTCGGCGCCGGCATCCTCTGCATCGGCCTGGCGCTGCAGCTCGTCGCCGTGCTGGTGCCGGCCGGCGGACTCGTCGTTTCGGTGCTCGGCTGGTCGCTGGCCGGGGCGGGCATGGGCAGCGCGCATTCGGCGGCGACCGCGCTCGCCTTCGCCGCGGCGCCCGAGGGCCGTGAGGGGCGCGTGGCCTCGGCCCTGCAACTGGCCGATCAGGTGGCGGCCGCCGTGGCTACGGGACTGGGCGGAACGCTGCTGGCGCTGGGCCGCGCAGCCGACGGTCCCTTCGCCGCCCTCGTGGGCGCCGATCGCGTGGGGGTGCAGAGCGGCGTTGCGCTCGCGCTCGCAGCGGGCCTTGCGTTCGCCCTGGTCGGGGCGGTGGCCGCGGCTCGACTCAGCGGCGGGCCCGAAGGGCCACGACCAGCGCCACGCTGATCAGCACGAAGGCTGTCCACGCCAGGGCCGGGATCGTGATGAACCCCAACCACTCGATGTAGCGACCGCTGCAGGGCACCCCGCTGCGGCACAGCCCCGCGGCGCCGAACCCCGGGATCCACTGCTCGAGCAGGTGGTAGCTCGATACGACGATGCCCAGCAGCGACAACGGCAGGGCGTAGATGCCCACGCGCCGATCGCCGCGGAACGCGGCGACGCCCAGGATCAGCACCAGCGGGTACATGAGGATCCGCTGGTACCAGCACAGCGTGCAGGGCACGAAGAAGCGGACCTCGCTGAACCAGAGGCTGCCGGCCATCGCCACGAAGGCCACGACCCACGCGGCCACGACCGCGTACGGCACGGGGACGGCGCTCGGCCGAGCCTCGGGCGCGGAGTTCATCGCCCGTCGCGCACCGCGGCCACGATCGCGGCGTACGTCGCGTCGACGCGCTCGCCGTCCACGAGCACGCTCGGCGTGCTCTGCAGTCCGAGCGACCGGCCCAGCTCGGCGTCGGCGTCGGCCGCGTCGTAGCCGCGACCCGACTCGACGCAGGCCTCGAGTGCCGCCACGTCGAGATCGGCGAACGACGCGTAGTCGCGGGCGATCGCCAGCGCCGACGCGACCCCTTGGAGTCGGTCCTGCGAGCGCATCATCACTGGCTGGAGCCCCCAGAAGGCGTCGTCGCCCTGCTCCACGGCGCACTCGGCGACGGCGGCGGCGTCCCGCGACGCCGGCCCGAGAATCGGGAAGCTGACCACGTACAGAGCGGCCTCGCCGCTGGCGACGAGCTCGCGCTCGAGCCGCGGCTTGACGCTCTCGGTGAAGGTGGCGCAGTGCGGGCAGCGGAAGTCTTCGAAGACGGCGATCGAGACCGGAGCGTCCTCCGCGCCCAGACGAGGCTGGACGCTCAGGTCGATCCCCCCGCCTCCGGAGCCGGGGCGCGTGAGGAGCACCACGGCGAGAACGACGACCATGGCGACGGCGAGTCCGAGGGTGAGAAGACGTGCGTTCATGCCTTGGACTCTACCGGGTCCCGGGGCGGCGTTTGTCCCTGCCCTACTGCCCCTGGCCGAGCGAGTACCCGCGCTCCCCGTCGAACTCGTAGAGGTGCTCGGTCTTGATGACGTCGACCCCGTCGGCGTGCAGCGCCTGGATCAGCTCGATGACGCGGCCCAGGTCGGTGACGTGCGCGTCCGTCGGGCGGAAGCGGCAGCGCCAGTGGTCGGTCCAGAAGGTCTCCGGGAGCCCATCGGGCCAGACCTTGACGCCGCGGTTGGTGATCATCTCGAGCTTCCAGTCGGCGCGCGCGCCCGCGGCCTGCAGGCGTTCGCCGATCCGGTCGGGGTGACGATCGCCGTCCGACCAGTCCACGAAGACGTCGATGCCGACGAGCTCCTTCGTCACCGGGGGCGTCGGGGTCGGGTCGACCTTGATGTTGGCCGCGCGGTACTGCACCGGGCGCAGCGAATTCGGTGTCGTGCCGAGCCGCTCGATGACCGCATTGGTGAAGGCATCGGTGCCAACCTCGCGCTCCGAGAGGCCGTCCCGGTAGATGTCGGCCGTGTGGATGCCGTCCTCGAGCGTCGCGAGCCAGGCGTTCTCGATCGACTCCGCGACTTCGGAGTGTCCGAGGTGCACGAGCATCTGCGTCGCCGCCAGCAGCATCCCGGAGGGGTTGGCGATGCCGCGACCGGCGATGTCGGGGGCGCTGCCGTGCACCGCCTCGAACATGGCGGCGTCCTGGCCGATGTTCGCCGACCCGGCGAGGCCCACCGACCCCGCCAGCTGGGCGGTGATGTCCGACAGGATGTCGCCGTACAGGTTGAGCGTGACCACGACGTCGAAGGCCTCGGGCTGCGCCGCGAGCCGCGCGGCGCCGATGTCGACGATCATCGTCTCCGCCTTGATGTCGGGGTAGTCCTCGGCCACCTCGTCGAAGACGGTGTGGAACAGCCCGTCGGTCAGCTTCATGATGTTGTCCTTCACCATGCAGGTGACCTTGTCGCGACCGTACGCCCGGGCGTACTCGAAGGCGTACCGGATCACGCGTTCGCTCCCCGGCCGCGTGATCAGCTTGAGGACCTGATGCACCTCGGGCGTCTGCCGGTGCTCGATGCCGGCGTAGAGGTCCTCTTCGTTCTCGCGCACCACGACGACGTTCATCGTGGGGTGCGCCGAGGCGACGAAGGGGGTGTACGCCTTCGCCTGCCGCACGTTGGCGAACAGGTTCAGCGACTTGCGCAGCGTGACGTTGAGGCTCTTGTAGCCGCTCCCTTGAGGCGTGGTGACCGGGCCCTTGAGCAGGATGCGGTTGCGTCGAATCACGTCCCAGGCGTCCGAGGTGATGCCGGCCGAGTGGCCCTGCTCGTAGGCTTCCTTGCCGATGACGACCTCGTCGAAGCGGACGGGCGCCTTGGCGGCCTCGAGGATGCGGAGCGTGGCGTCGCTGATCTCGGGTCCGATCCCGTCGCCTCGCGCGAGGGTCACGGTGCTGGGCGAATTCGACATGAAGGGTCCTTTCGAGAGAGGGTACGGGTTGGGCGTTCGGGGTCAGGCGGAGGGAGTGCTCCCGCCCGGGGTGCCGTCGGTGTCGCCGTGGTTGCTGCCGTGATTCGTTCGGTTCGCGTCGTCCCGGAGCGCCTCCGAACCGTCGGCGACGAAGCCGAGGTCGCGGATGCGACCGTCGGCCAGGTCGTAGATCCAAGCGTGGACCGAGAGCTGCTGGCCGCGCGTCCAGGCGCGCGCGAGGATCGGCGTGCGGGCGACGTTGCGGGCCTGCGCGATTGCGTTCAGCTCGCACAGGCGTCGGTGGCGGGCTGCCTCGTCGGGAAGGTCGGCGAGCTCGTCGCCGTGCGCGCGGGCGACGTCCTGGATGTGAAGCAACCAGGCGTCGATCAGGCCCAGGGGTTCGCCGGCGAGGGCCGCCGCGACGCCGCCGCAGCCGTAGTGGCCGCACACGACGACATTATCGACCCCGAGGGCGTCGACCGCGTATTCGATGACCGAGAGGGCGTTGACGTCGGCGTTCGGGACGACGTTGGCGATGTTGCGGTGCTCGAACACCTCGCCCGGATCGAGCCCGGCGATGACGCTGACCGGGACGCGGCTGTCGGAGCAGCCGATCCACAGCAGCGACGGGTGCTGCTCACGCGCGAGATTGCGGAAGTACGACGGATCGCCCCGGGCCGTGGACTCGGCCCACGCTCGGTTTCGCTCGAGTATCGCTTCGAGGTCGGGCATCGACGTTCCTCCGTGGTCCGCGGGCCTTCGGCTCAGAAGCCTCCGTGGTGGTCGATCCCCTCGTAGGCGTCGATGAACTTGCGCATCGCATCGACATCGATCTCGTCGAAACGCTGGAGTCGTTGCCACGCGGTGAGCGCGTAGGTCGTCGGCATCGATTCGCGCGGCGCGATGACGACGCGGCGGTAGGGCCGGGCGACCTCCTGGAGCGCGTCGATGTGGGCGCGGTTCTCTTCCTCGGTGCCGAAGAGGTACCAGAGGACGACGCCGCCGTCCTCCATGTTGTGGATCAAGCGCTGCTCGGGAACGATGAAGTCGTACGCCGTCCACGCGGCGAGCTGACCGGAGTGCGGCCCCGACGTCGGCGGATTGCTGTACGGCGCCACCTCGGCACCGACCTCGACGTGCGCGTTGCCCTGGCTCGGGAAGCGTTCGCCGGGGAGATTGGCGCGCCGGGCGACGTTGATCACGATCGGCACGATGATCAGGGCGGCGACGGCCGCGATCCCGAGGATCCAGCCGAGGCGGTTCGAATTCTTGGAAGCGCGACGCTTCTTGGAGCGCGACTTTTTCGAGGATGACTCTGCCATGGGCGCGATCGTAGCAGGGGGCACGGCGCAGGGACCGTTCAGGGGGTCACGCACCGGGGTCGAAGGCTCGAGGCCTAGAATGGAGTCCATGAGCGAGTTCCGAGCGTTTCGGGTGCATCTCGACGCGGACGGCGAGGCACGTGCGGACATCGAGCGGCGGAGCCTCGCCAGCCTCCCCGACCACGGCGTGACGGTGCGGGTCGGCTGGTCGAGCCTCAACTACAAGGACGCGCTGTCGGCACGCGGGCACCGCGGCGTGACGCGCAGCTATCCCCACACGCCCGGGATCGACGCCGCCGGGATCGTCGAGGCGAGCGACGACGCGACCTGGGCACCGGGCGATCGGGTGTTCGTCACCGGCCACGATCTGGGGATGAACACGGACGGCGGCTTCGGCGAACGCATCCGCGTGCCCGGCTCGTGGCTGCACGCGTGTCCCGAGCCGTGGTCGCTGCGCGACGCGATGGCCCTCGGGACCGCGGGGCTCACCGCCGGACTGGCGTTGGACGCGCTCGAACGGTGGGGAGCCCGTCCGGAGAACGGCCCTGCCCTCGTGACCGGCGCTACGGGCGGCGTGGGAAGCCTCGCCGTGGCGCTGTTGGCGGCCGTCGGGTGGACGGTCCACGCGGTCACCGGTTCGCCCGAGCACGCGGACTGGCTCGCGCGACTCGGGGCCTCGCACATCGAGCCCCGAGACGCCTACGACGCTCCGACCGACCGTCCGATGCTGGCGGGCACGTTCGCGGCTGACGCCGTAGCGGTCACCGATCTGCTGCAACGTCAACGGCTCTTCGGTCAGCCAGCGCTCGTCGTCAAGCGACTCCGCCGCGACGGTGCGGCGGTCGCATGCGGGCTGGTGCAGAGCCCGGACCTCGACCTGACGGTCTACCCGTTCATCCTGCGGGGCGCGGCGCTCCTCGGGGTGGATTCCGCCGAGGTCGACGATGCGCGGCGGCGGCGAGTTTGGGCGCGGCTCGCCGGACTCGAGCGCCTGCCGCTCGACGATCTCACCACCGAGGTCGCGCTCGCGGACCTGCCCGGTGCGATCGAGGCGATCCTGGGCGGCCGTACGCGCGGTCGCGTCGTCGTGCGCGTCGACGAGGACGTGGCGGCACGCTGAGCGAACCCGCGCACGTCGCCAGGCGAGGGGCCGTTCTGCGACCGAAGGTCGGGCGTCGTCGGGGCGTTCAGCCCTCGGCGTCGCCGATCATGCGCACGGGGTCGCCGACGCGGACGTCGCCCGCCACCACGACGCGGGCGGTGATCCCGCCGTGGCCGCGCATGGCGTTGTAGCCGCCCGGCCCGAGGTTCTCCTCCATGCGGCTGCACGGCGAGCAGCCGCCGGTTCCTTCGAACACCGCGTCCCCGACGGCGAAGCGCCGATTCTTGAGGGCGAGCAGGTTGATGCCCCGAACCACGACGTTGCGGCGCGTCCAGCCGGGCTCGATGTCGGGCAGTTCCAGCATCGCGGCGACGGCGTCGAGGTGCTCGCCCTGGATGAGCGTGACCTGACGCGAGCTCGAGGGATCGGGCTCGCGGCCCTTCGCGCGGTAGTCGCCGGTGAGTCCGA